>JBARVL010000227.1:0-29416 GCA_049646245.1 Crinalium sp.
CGCCTGTGCCGCCTGTGCCGCCGCCGCCGCCGAAGCCGCCGTTGCCGCCGTTGCCGCCGAAGCCGCCGTTGCCTATGCCGCCGCCGTTGCCGAAGCCGCCTTTGCCGCCGAAGCCGCCGAAGCCGCCGTAGCCGCCGTCGCCGCCGTTGCCGCCCTTGTAGGCGTCGCCGCCGTTGCCGCCGTAGCCGCCGTTGCCGCCGTAGCCGCCGTCGCCGCCGTTGCCGCCCTTGTAGCCGTTGGTGCCTGCGCCGCCATCGTTGCTGGAATTTTTCACGACGTTTAGCCCCAACCCGCCGCCGCCGTCGCCGCCGCCGTCGCCGCCAATAGCTTGATTGTTGGAAAAAGTTGTGCCTTTAACCGTAACGTTGCCTTGATAGATGAACAAGGCACCGCCCATACCTGCACCTCCGCCAGAGCCATTTGTTCCTTGTGCTTTGCCATTCTTCAGCGTCAAGCTATCAATTGTCACCGTGCCACTTTTGACAAAGAACAGCCGTTGAGTATCGTTGCCACTGATAAAATGATTGCCACCATTGATGGTGAGTTCGGTTTCTTCATTGATTAAAGGCAAATCTTCACTTAGGGTAATATCGCCTGTAACATTTATAACGTCCGCTTGACCGTTATTTTTTGAGTTAGTCAGAGCATCACGCAGTTCTTCAAAAGTATCGACATTATCAAATACGTTAGCCATGAATGTTTCCTTTTTGGAGTGTAATGTGAATAATTTGTGCAAAAAACGCCATTAGTATTTCCTAAACTCTTTTCTTAGGGCGCACGGGCGCTGATAATCACCTGTCCTGAAGCTGTGTAAGGTGGCGTGGCTTCTGGTGACGAATGTGGTGGCACAAAACTTGACGTAATATCTCGACCCAAGAGACGGCACGACAGGGGAACTAAGCGTTGATTGACACGAAACTCATCTACTGTGATGCCGTAGTTGTGCAAATCGACAAAACTTTGGGTGTTGTCATTAAAGATATGTTCTTTAGAAATACCTTCTAGGCGAAATCCCAAACTCTTTAAACCGCTTTGAGCATTGGTATTGTAGCTATAAGTTATAGCATAGAGCTTGTGCAAGTTATAGCGATTAAATGCTAAATCCAAAACCATTAAACTAGCTTCCAGCCCATAACTAATGCCGCGAGAATGAGGCTCAAATAATCCAATTAAAAACTCAGCCCGACGGTGCAAAGAATTATAGTCTGCTAATGCACAAACACCGATGGCTCCACGCTGTTTGTGTACTATCATTAGTTCTAAATATTTTTCAGAACCAGGCGCAATCTGCTGTCGTCCTACTAAATTACGATATACTTCAGCCACATTACTAGGACGATAAGTGAGGTTATACAACCCCATAAAATCTGGCTGACTAAATGCCTTTGCAAACAGCAGTTGGGCATCATTGGGAACAGTACGGCGTAAGTAAAGGGTGCGCCCAGTATGGATTTGACCAGATTTAGCTTTCATGGCGAACCTGCTTTTATTAGTCCGGGATAAAAAGTGCTATAGAACCAACTAAACTGAGATAGCAATTGACTCTGAATCCTTTGGGGAATCAAATGTTGTTGAGGTGGTTTGAGGGTGGAGTATGTTTGATGGGTATATTTGTAGCGATAGTAGCTGTCGCTTTCGTGGGGTTTCACTTGAAGGTTTTGCCAATCTACTTCGGTTTCAGGCACTCCTAACCACTGGTAAATTCCTTGTAATGCTGCTTCTGGTTCGCTCAACAAATCTTCAAATACTACATAATATAAGTGTTGTTGAAGTTGAGTATCTATATCTTGTAAGGCTTCAATCGAGCTTAGGGGCGCACCAACTACCCCACCACTGGCAAACAATTTTTCTGCTCGGTCATAGGGTGATAAATTAGCTAAATGATCTGGAAAATCTAGCAGTAGCGTTTGCTGATGTTTGGCTTCTATCGAGCCATAAATCTGCCCTAATTCCCGCACGCAGACCAACATTTTAAATTCTGGGTCTATGTGATTTACAGTTTGGATATGCTGTAACCAGCCGCGATTTTTATCTACTACATAAGGAAGAGATGTTTCTGCAAACCAACCCTTGATAAAACCTCGAAAGGCATTAAGTAAACGTTGGTAAGTTTGATTAAAATCAACATCAAGTTGAGCTAAGAGAAAGTCACTATCGCTGATGTTGTAGCGCAAACCCATGAGAGTCTGACACAGTGGTGAACTATGCCCTGTACAATAGATTTCGGGATGATGGGATAGGAGTTGACAAAGTAGTGTTGACCCGGCTCGCGGTAAGCCAGTGACGTAAATTGTTTTCATTAGGTGCTTTTACTAAAAATCATAATTGACTCAGTACGTTTTGTGTGATTTAATCCTGCACCTGAATGTCTACTGCTTGCGACAACCAAATTGGTTTTTGGTTGTAGTTGGCTAAAAATCAGCATCATTATTGCTTGCTTACGTTAATTGCTTGTGCTAGCCTTGTGCTTGCACTGATGATTGGTAGACGGACATCATCGAGCAATCAATTTTTTCCCTACAAAATATAATACTAAGGATAGATGCTCGAAACAACAGTATATTCACTTATCTGCGAACGTTCAGATTGACGCGAACGACTAGATTTTTCCCAACCCACCCTGAAATTGGGGAGAATATTCATGGGTGACTCAATTTAGCTCATTAGACCTCTTGCATAAATATCTCTGACCCCACCCCAGCCCTCCCCTTAACAAGGGGAGGGAGCCACTTTCCCCCCAAAACATCGGGGGGATAAAGGGGGGTAATTTGGACTTTTGCAAGAGGTCTATTGTTTCAGGCTGCGTAAGTTCTTGATTACGTCATTAAACTTAATTGAGATCCATTATTAGTTTTACGGACTTCGATGCGGGTTTGAAATGCTTCTTTAAATTGGGGCATATGGGTGACGGTGAGGATGCAAGCAAAGTCGGAGGCGATCGCATTTATCGCTGCAATTAAGCGATCGCATCCTTCTTGATCCTGTGTCCCAAATCCTTCATCTACTATTAATAATTGCAATGCTGTACCAGATCTCTGTGCTAACATCCGCGCTAAGGCTAAACGGATGGCAAAGTTAATTCTAAATGCTTCTCCGCCAGAATAAGTTTCATAAGGTCGCGTCCCACTTGCATCAGCAATTAAAATATCTAAGGTATCAATTAATTTAGCGTTTTTAACTGTTGCTTTGGCGCTGCGAGATCTGCTACTTTTTCCGGCTTTTTGAGTAACAAATTGAACGTGCAATTGATTTCCACTCAAACGTGAAAGTATATTATTAGTTTCAGCTTCTAGTTGTGGTAAGACATTTTCAATCATTAATGCTTGAATACCATTCTTACCAAAGGCTTTACTTAATTCATCATAAATGCGAAATTGTCGCTTAAATTCTTGTAATTGTTCTTGCTGTAGTTCATATTGAGTTTGTAATGTTTCAAATTGGCTCTTTTGATGTTGCAATCTTCCTAAATTAGCTATATAATTATCTAATTGCTGTCTTCTCTGTTGAATTTGTTGGTCTAAAGCTTGGATTTCACCAGTAGGATCTGCCATTTCTGCTAACTGATTCACCATTGCTTCTATTTGCTGATTAATTCCTTGCTGGTTGGCTAATCTTTCTTGTAAGCTTTGGTTAAGTAAAGTGATGCGATCGCCTACTTCTGGATATTGCTGTTTTGCTTGGTTTAATTCCTGATATCTGAATTGCCAAGATTGCGCTTGACGTAAGGATGCAAGTATGCTGTTATGGTGCGATCGCTCATAATTTAGTTCAGCCAGATATCGCTCAACATCAGCAATTTTTTGAGCAAGTTCCGAATTAGTTTGCAACTCTACTAAAGCAGTTTCTAAACTCGCAATTCTCCCTAAAAGTTCTGGTTTTTGGGCATCTAATAACCCCTGACGACGTACAGCATCTTTAAGTTGTGCTTGTTGAATTTCTGCCCTGCGCCACCGATCAACTTCGCCTCTAGCTAAAGCATGAGTTTTTTCATCATATTGCAGTTCTTGCAAGTATTCATCAAGTTCTTGCAATTCTTCTTGCAAATCAACGGCGTAATTACCAATAGTAAGCGATCGCTCTAATTTTTCTTTATCCGCAGCTATTTGTTGCAACCTTACCTGTATTTCACTACTAGCTTGCAATTGCGCTGCTAATTCTCCCCGTTGTTCCCTTAAAGACTCGTAAACAGCTAATTCTTGGGATAATTCGCGATATTCTTGCCTTAATTCTTCTATTTGTCTTTCACATTCAGCTAATTGTTCTCGAATAACCCAATATTGTTGTTGTGCTTCTTGTTGTTGAGTTTGGGTTTTTTGGACTACGTGATTCCAGTGGTGTTCATCTAAGGGGCGATCGCATAATGGACAACTAGCATCTGGCGTTTTTAACATTTCCAGTTTTTGCGTCAATTCTGCTATTTGTCGTTCATAAGTGCGTTGATTTTCCTGTAAACGTTCCTGAAAATTTCGTCTTTCTTGTCCTTTTTCTTGTACTCGCTGTTGATAAACTCGCTTCTTCTCTAGTTGCTGGATTTCAGTATCTACTTGCACAACGCGAGATTGTAATTGTGGTTGACGTGCTGACTGGTTATATAACTGAGAAGCTGATGAGTTTATTTCCTCTAGTTTGGCAGTTAGTCGAGCCTGAGCGCGATTTATTTCAGTTTGTAAATTACCGCGTCGTTGTAGCAGAGGAGAGACATTTAGTTGTAGTTTATCTAATTGAGCAAGACGGGTACGACTTTGCTGTAATTGTTCTAAAGCAACGGCAATTTCCGCAGATTTATTTAAAGTTTCCTTAATTTCTGCCTCTTGTTGACTTAAAGCTTCTAACTTTGCTTGCTGCTGGCGAATTTGTAAATTTATTTGATTAATTTTTTCAGTTAACTGTTGTTGTAACTGTTGCTTTTGTTGTTGAGCATCTTGATATGCTTGAAACTTACCAGACAAAGCTTCTTCTGTCGCTTGCAGATTGCGGTATTCTGTATAACCTGTGGTAATTTGTGTTTCTTGTGCAAGTAAAGATTCGAGTTGTTGCTGTTGTCTTTGGTTAGTAGCGATATCTTGTTGGATGCGATCGCAATCTTGAACCAAGCTATTATACTGTTGTCGCTGCCAAGTTAATTGCTGTTGCCAAGTTTGACGCTGATGTTGTAGTGATTGTAATTGTTGTAGTTGTTGGCGATCAATTTCTTGTACTTGCTGGAGTTGTTGCAGTTGAGTTTCAATCTCAGTTTGTTGAAGTGCGATCGCTTCCTTTTGCTGCAACTGTGTTTGAATTGATTGTAAGCTCAGATCTAATTGTTCTGCTTTCGCTTTAAATTGGCGTGAAGAATCCTTAGCTTGTTCCGCCAAAACTTCATATTGATCTAGTTTCAGCAAATCCGCCAAAATTTGTTTACGCTCATTTGGTCGTCTGAGCATAAACTCATCTGCTCTACCTTGTCTGAGGTATGCAGAATTAATAAAAGTATCATAATCCAGCTTCAGGTGTCCCGTAATTAGCTGTTGAGTTGCTCTTACCCCTTTTTCAGTCAAAGAGCGGAAATTGTTGTTACTGGTTTCAATCTGAAATTCCAGAGAACCACTACCACCGCGTTGACGAGTGCGAATAACTCGATAAGTTTGCTGATTATATTGAAAGACAAAATCAACGCGCACCTCTGGCGCACCAGCATTAATCACATCATCTTCCGAAGCAGCCCGACTTTCTCCCCAGACAGCCCAAGTGATAGCTTCTAAAAGGGAAGATTTACCCGCACCATTAGCGCCACAGATGCAAGCAGTATGCAGTCCGCGAAAATCCAAAGTTGCTTCGCGGTAGCTGAAGAAATTTTTAAGCGTGAGTTGGATAGGGATCATTGAATATGAATCACCATACCTGATTAATTAATACATACCAGTACAAATGCACCATTGTATAGTGTATCTATATATAGCAGTCAGCGTTCAGCAATCAGCCATCAGCTTTACCCTCGTTCCCAGGTTCAACCTGGGAACGCATTATTGAGGAACCCCGCCTCTCATAACTATCACTGAACTGCTTTCTGGAATTGAAGTTTGCAAGCTACTTAGATTGAAAGATTACAAACTTTCATGCGATGAACGATGACGAAATTAAAGGTAACCTATTTCATGTTAATTTTGAGTATGTAAGCAAAAAACTTAGCGCCTTGCAATGGATGCAGCCCCAGAGCAATAATGAGCGAGATGCGCGTACACTAAAGGAAGTGCTTTTACAAACATGATAGATGTAAGAAATGCTGTACAACTAGCCACTAATTATCTTCAGGATATAGATAGTATATATCCACCAACTTCTCATCTACAAGATTTAAGAGTAGAGGAAGTCGAAATCTCGGAAGATAAAACATATTGGTTTATCACATTAGGTTTTATAGTTCCTAATGTTGGACAGCCATTCCCTAATCAAAATCCTTTAGGAATTTCTACTCTTACCAAGCCTGATAGACAATATAAAATTTTTAAGATAGATGCCGATACAGGTGATGTTTTATCAATGAAAATTAGAGAGTTATGATAGATCTGATTCAACGCTATAAAAATAAAGGAATTTTAGTTGATACTAATATACTTTTATTAGCGGTTGTTGGAGCAGTTAATCGGTCACGAATATCAAAATTCAAACGTACTGAACAGTTTACGCCAGAAGACTATGATTTATTAATCGGTATATTAGATAACTTTAGCAAGGTTGTCACTACACCTAACATTATGACAGAAGTGAACAGTTTCCTTAACCAAATAGGTGAACCTGACAGACATAAATGTATCTTAATGCTGGCTGATTTTACAAATAAGCTCAATGAGTTTTATATTGAAAGTAAAGAAGCTGCTAAGTTTAATAATTTTGGCAAACTTGGATTAACTGATTGTGGAATTATCAATTTAGCTAAAGATAAATATTTAGTACTTACTGTAGATGCAACTTTACAAAATTTTCTTTATTCAGAAAATGTTGATGTAGTTAATTTTAATCATATACGTTTTTAGTTCACAGTTGTTGCTGAAAGAGACGGTTATCGTGATCTTTATGCTGGCATTGTAGGAGCTTATCGTAATCCGTATGCTCATCGCTTGGTTGATCCTTCTCCAGAGGAAGGAGGTGCATTCATAGTCTTTGAATCAAAGTATCTCCCTGGTGATGATTACTGGGATAAATCAATAATGCGATCGCTAAAATATCAACATATAATGCTATAATTACTCTTAATGTATATTTTAAAGATAGCATTTAGCTGAAATTTTGCGCCCTCTTTTACTGAAACTTTTTCGACTAAACAGCGTCTAGTTAAAGATTGTATAATGTGCCTAAATTTAGCTGTAGATACTTCCATAGTATCAGGTTTTTGCCCAATCCCTATAGGTTCATCTTGCATTGCTAACCAGTTAATTACCTTGAGTTCTAATTCTGATAACCGCGCCAGTTGGGATTCTAGAATTACTTCTATGTCACCTAAAAATAACTCCTCTTCATCCTCAAGAAACTCGGAAACGCTGCCTTGATGTAAATTTATAATTGTGGAAGCAATAATATTTAACCAACTAGGATGATTTTGATAAAGTGTAATTAACTCATCCCATTTATCGTCATCTTTTAAGCCTCTTTTGTGCAAGATTTTTTTAGCATCTTCTCCTAATCCGTTAAGCTGTAATGTTTTTGTATGGGTATTTTCACTTTCTAAAGTCTCTATATTTTGTGGTTTTTCCCAACTAATTAAGATTAAACAACTTTGATGAGATGAGGTAGCAATTTGTGTAAAAAATTTACTATAATCTTTATATTCTGTTAAATATTGACCTGCTAATTTACCAACTTCAAAAATATTCTGCACATCATCAAGGATGACTAAACAACGATATGATCGCAAATAATCTATTATTTCAGGCAAAGGGTTTGATTGAGATTGAGAAAAAAACTGTTTAAGTTCATCTTTAAGAGTTATAAGTTTAGGAATATTATCAAGACTGTGATAAATAATATAATCAAAATTAGTTTGAATTTTTGAGATTAATTTCAAACTCAAAGCTGTTTTACCAATGCCACTTAATCCATAAAGTGTAATGAGTCTAGTCTGATTTTCTAATATCCATTCTTTAAGAGTAGAAACTTCTGAATTGCGCCCATAATCAAAGTTTAATTCTGGTGCTTTTGTCAGATCAATGATTGGGGTTTGATTTGGGGGTTGGGAAGAAGGCGATCGCTTTTTTGTCTCTTCTGGAGTTGGGATGGTTTTTCTACAAATATTTACATGATTTTTATTAATATTGCGATTACTAATAATCAGTGAGGAATTACCCAAACTGTAGATAGTAGATGTGGATTTATTTTCTAAAATAGAACGAACATTGCTTTGTTTAATATCTTCTTGAAAAACCTTAGAAAGAAGTTTCCATAATTTTGCTCCCTCTTTTTTTACATGATCATAACTATATCCATTATTTTCTTCAATTTTATGAAAATCTTGATTTTGCCAAACACCTTCTAATATAGACTTTTGTAAAGAATCCAGATGTTTGCCTGTTTTAGCGAATACCTGCTCATCAGTCCATTTTGATAATTCTTGAATGTCCATAATCCTTATTTAACCTTAATCAATGTTAATAGTTTTCACACTAAAAACCACTTTCTAGCACTAAAAGTTAAATTTTATAAACACTTATTAAACAATCTTAGAATACCCCACTATATCACACTATATTAATTTTGCCACTAAATCCTACTTTACTCTAAAAATTAGAATATATAATGTTAAATACGTAAACAATCTTCAAGGATAAATCACGTGAAAACACAAATTTTTGATGAAACAGTACAATCTCGATCTGTGCCTTTTACCCTAAGTTTTGTAGAGATGCTCGACCAAGTATTTTATGAGGAAGCAATTAAGGATTCAGAGATACTAAAACAATCCTATGATCCTGAAACTCAAACATCAAATATTCCTATATATGCTGGCACTAGCTTGACATATAAGGATACAGCAAGTGGCGGTCTTATGGGGGGGAGAGATGATTCAAAGCAATCTGATACTTAAAATCAAAATTGGCATTAGGCTGAAAAGATAATCATTGCTTCCTGCCAAATAAAATAATTATATAGTACGACAGGGCTGCAAATATTCTGTCGTACTGCTTTAAACTGTTAGATATTTTACACTACATTTCATAATATTGAAGTACAAAAGGGCGGGCAAGATGCCCACCCCACAATATTTTTATTAATATCTGTACTTCCTTTACTTGCAATATGCTGTAATTGCTCAAAGCCAGATTTCTATACCAGATAAAGTAGGTTTGGAAACGCTATATCTGATTTATCAATCGAAAACGAGATTACAAATAAAAATATGATATTAATTTTTACGAACAAGCAAGATCCACACACAGATGAAGTTATCAGAAACCTACATCAAAAAAATATTAAAGTTTTCAGGTTAAATTCAGAAGATTTACTTTGTAAATATAAGGTCAATCTTTACATTGATGAAAATGGTTTATGGGATGGAGAGATTACTGACGAACTTGGCAGAATATTAAATTTATCAAAACTAAAAGTAGCATGGTTAAGAAAACCTGAATTTACTTTTTTTGGGAGAATAGCTGAATCTCCAGAAGAAGAGTTTATCGCTTCAGAAACAAAGGCTTTTATCAATGTCCTATACTCTATACCTAACATAAAATGGATAAATGATCCATTTGTAGCAAATAAAGCTAAAGTTAAGTTTCAACAACTTTTACTTGCTAATAAATACGGCGTAAAAATTCCAAAAACACTTATAACAACACAGCCAGAAATTGCCAAAAAGTTTTTTATGGAGTGCGGAGAAGAGGTCTTAGTTAAAACCATTTATACTGGAAATGTGACAATCAATAGTATTAATCAAGGTATACCTTCAAGAAAGATTGGCAAAGATGAGTTTTATAAATTTCATGAAAATATTTCTTTATCACCTACTCAATTGCAAGAATATGTAGAAAAAGCTTTTGAATTAAGAATTACAGTTATTGGGGAAAAAGTATTTGCAATTAAAATTGATTCACAAGCACATGAAGAGACGAAAATTGATTGGAGGCTACATACTAAACTAAATCCACATTCTGTATTTGAACTACCTTCAAAAATAGAAAAATTCTGCATCGACTTTTTAAAGGAGCAAAAACTATTATATGGCGCTATGGATTTTATTGTTACTCCAAAAAACGAATATTACTTTTTGGAAAACAATCCTTTTGGTCAATACCTTTGGTTAGAAATAGAAACAAAAATACCATTAACGGAAGAGATTTGTAATTTATTAATAAGCTATCTTGATGCTTGATTACTATTTATTTTTTGGCTTCACTCTTCAAGTCAACAGGATTTACCAAACCAGGGAAAATCAACTAAGAAATTAACCAATTCTCTAACTCTTTATACTGAAGAAATAGCATAATTTTCTAACCAACTAGCCAGAGATTCTTGTGATTCTTCTCCAGAAGCTAATCTTTCCATCATTAAGATAACTTCAGAATCAGGCATCTCTAACTTATAGTTATTTAGCCCTAAAAATACATACATTACCATAAAAGCCGTCCTTTTATTGCCATCAACAAAAGGATGGTTTTTTGTAATCCCAAAACCATAAGCCGCAGCTAATTCAAATAAACAAGGATTAGCATAATTAAAAAAATGAATAGGTCTCGCTAAACTAGCAGATAATAAATTCTCATCTCTAATTCCCTCCATACCTCCATGTTGTGTCAATTGATCTATTTGTATTGCTTTAACAATTTGTTCTGACAACCAAATTGGTTGTTTCATTATGCTAATTCCCTTAAAGCATAACGATATTTTTCACTTCCTTGACGATAAATCTCCATAGCTTTTTCAAGTTGTTTGTCATATTTACTAAGAGTAATACCATTATCCGTTTCTGTGATAAATAAAGCATCGCCTTCTTTCATATTCAGTTTTTCTACTAACTCTTCTGGGAGAGTAATAGAAAAAGAATTACCATGTTTATTAAGAGTTAATTTTTGCATATAT
Source organism: Crinalium sp. (assembly GCA_049646245.1). Lineage (GTDB taxonomy): Bacteria > Cyanobacteriota > Cyanobacteriia > Cyanobacteriales > PCC-9333 > Crinalium. Next base: position 11,050 of record JBARVL010000227.1, read on the forward strand.
AGATTAAGAATTTATCAAAAATTGACATTGGTATTATAGCACATTTTTATCACAGTGTTAGTATCTAATAAATAACCCATTTAACCCCGTTTTACGGCTTCATCAAAAATTTGCATTTCTTCTGGAGTAAAATCATTTAACATTCCTGAAACTAAATGTAAAGACAAAATACTTTTAATCCTTCTAGTTAATTCTTCCTCAGAGATACTATTGAGATCTGGAACAGCTACAGGGTCAAAAGTTTGATTAATTACTTCGATCATTTTCTGGAGATCTAAGTTTTCTTTATAAATAGGATTATTGTCAATTAAAGTTTGGACAATTTGGGTTAATTTTTCCCGATTAGATTGAGAATTAATAACTTGAGTCATGTTTAAACCTCCTCAAAATAATATTGTTGTAATAAAAGCATAAAATCCCAAACCCTTACTACACCATTATAATTCCTAAGTCCATATCTGTCTGGTTTTCGGTCTAAAAAAAGAGGATGGGTGCAGCTATTGCTACACCCATCCTATAAATAAATCAGTCAAAATTTAAGGCGCTAAGGCATTACTGCTATATCAAAGCTTAGGATACAGCCTTAAACCCTCTAACATTCATCAACACCTTACCTCCTTTCCTAACTGTGAGGGTTGTTAAAGATGCAACATATTCAGAATTAGCTGTTTCCTCAACTATGGGTTGCTCAACAATATAAGAATAATCCCCATTTTTCCAAGCAGTAATACATTTACCATTGCGGCAAGTAATTTTACCACCTGTTAATTTAAGGCACTTACCTTCAGAATTACAGCTATTATAACTGAGATTTCCTGTACCATTAACACCTGACCAAGAATCTCTATTACCAATAGTAATTGTCCACTTACCATTACTTATGGTTTGTGAATTTCCGCTATTTGAGCTAGTAGGAGATGTATCACTAATTACCTCCATTTTATTAATCAGTAATTCTTGTCTACTTTTACCACAAGGTGAATTACTTTCGCAATCATTTACTGAGCCTATTTTATAACCCAAACTAACTTTTTTATTTAAAAATTTTTCTGCATCAGCACAAATCTCAAATGATGCACCTAAATTATGTTCTTTTCCAGCTTGATCTGTTAATGTGACATAACACATTATGTCACCTTGCACTATTTCTTTTACAGTACCAACTTTAGGACTTTTAGTGGCTACTTCTTGAGTCTTATCTGCCTGAGCAACAGGACTTGTGTTACGTTTATTCTGAGTGATAACCTTAACTGGAGCATCAGTTTGAGATTGCTCGGTTAATTTAGTCTGTGCTAAACTCTCAGGATTCGTTGGAGTTGCACTTTGTACATTATTGTCTGGGTTACTACAACTCACAAGTGAGGTAGAAAAAATCAATAGCACAATTGTCGGGATTAAATTTTTAGTTACAGAGCGCAGAGTTATAGAGTTAGAATTCATAACATCCTCAATAAATAAGCTGGATTGGCAGTTAAGAATATCTTCAAATCAAAGTAGCCTGTTTCCCGAAAATAAATAATGCTGACACCCTCAAGGGTGCAGCTATACAAGCAAAGCCCGCCTGCGCGGACTGAATTTTTAATTAATATTTAATATGTGAATTAAAAAAGCCTGCGTAGGCAGGCTTAGTCTGTAGAGCATCGAGCCTTTAGGCTGAGGGGGCTGGGGGGAGAAATTTTACGTTCAATTAAATTTACCTATTTGATAGATTCTGCTCTTCAATTCAGATTAAATTCTTGCAGGGCTGGCAAAAAGTTTTTATTCTCGTGGCTAGGACGACTTAGCTTAATTAAAGCGAAACGTTGTTCTGGAGTCAATTTTGCCCACTTGTCAGTAGTTAATTTTACCTGAAATTCTTCGGCTTTTTCGCTCACAACATCAGGAATAGTTGTAGTATTCAACCAAGCAGGATGTTCCTCTATAGGTAAATCTTTCGGTTGTGTACCTGTATGTTCTACAACTAAATTAGTTATAAACTCTCTATAAGCTGCTATTTCTGTTGCTGCTGTGCAAGGCATTTCTACCAGTTGCTCTCGTTCTGAATTGCTAAAATGATTCCAATCTTGCAATTTCAGCTTAATACCGCAAGTATCTAATTTCATCCGTACTTGCATGGGAATACAACGTAATGAATCTACAAAATCTGCTTCAAATTTAAAAAAGTTAGCCATTTTAGTAATAAAAATAATTATTTTTAATGCGCTGAAGGTTTAGTCTGACGAATAATCCAATAACTAATTGCCAAAGTCAAAATTGCTATAGATAAACCAATTAATTGAGTACCATCTATTTTTTTAAGATCTAGAATAATGAGTTTACGAGATACGGCAATTAAAGAAGTAACTATAACTAACTCTACTTGAATAACGTGCTTACGCAAATAAGCTGTAATATTTTCTAGAAGTTCTAAGGCGATTAAAACATTTAAAAATACCCCAAATAGTTTAATTAGCAAGTCGTTAAATTCACCAACTGAGGGATTTAATATTTCTTTGATCAGTAATAATAATAAATCTGTCACAGCAATGAGAATTACAAAAACCATTGCCAACGATAGTATTTTAGATATACCAGTTTCTACATTTTTGAGAAAGTAGAGAAACTGGTCATCAGAGCCAAATTTGCTGAAGATATAAGAAATCCTCTTAAAGAACGCCATACTTGAGGTAGTTTTATACAGAAGGTGCTGCTGAGAGAATACTAGATTTTGAAGATTTAAGCAAAGCTTGAGTAGTTTCTATTTTCTCTCTCACAGGTAGCAATTGCACGGCGCAAGCTTTTAATTCTGGTTGCAATGAGTCAGGACAAGCTTCTGGATGAGTCAAGGCGTTAGCTTCAGCAGAATCTGCCCATAGTGAACCCCAGTGCATGGGGACAAATACTGTACCAGGCGCGATCGCTTTTGTAATTAAAGCAGGAAAACGACCCATACCCCGACGCGATCGCACTTCCAATAATTCCCCATCTGTGATACCCAACCCCACAGCATCGCGGGGATGAATTTCAATAAACGGGTTTGGGTGCATTTGTTTGATCTTGTCAATTCTCCCTGTACGAGTTAAGGTGTGCCAGTGACCATACAACCTACCTGTTGTTAACACAAAAGGATAATTAGGATCGGCAGGTTCTGCAAGTCCCCGTGAATGATACGCACCAAACCGCGCCCGCCCATCAGGAGTATTGAAGCGGAAATCTGTATACATCCGTTTTGGTGTGCGGTCTAAAACTTTGGGTTTAGAGTTGTGACGATCAATATTATTAATAGAACTATCAGCACAAGGCCACTGAATTGGACCTTCTTGGTGCAAACGTTCGTGACTAATACCAGTTTGATCGCAGGGGCGATCGCGTGTCAACTCCACAAATTCTGCATAAACTTCCGCCGAATTTTTGAAGGCAAATTTATCTGCAAAACCTAATCTGCGCCCTACTTCTGCAAAAATTTCCCAATCTGGTTTACCATCTCCTACTGGGGGTTTAAATGCTGGACATAGAGTTATAACTCGCTCAGAATTAGTCATTACCCCAGTTTTCTCACCCCACTGCGCTGCTGGAAGTAAAACATGAGCAAAAGCTGCCGTTTCTGTGGGATAGTAAGCATCTTGGTAAATTGTAAAAGGCGATCGCATTAATGCCGCTTTTGTACGAACTAAATCTGGCATACTTACAGCAGGATTAGTTGCAGCAATCCACAACAAACCGACATCACCAGTTTCTAAACCTGTAATCATATCCCAGGCTGTTTTACCTGGAGTGGGTGAAATACTCCCAGGAGTTAAACCCCAAGCAAGTTCTACTTCCGCACGATGTTGGGGATTTTTTACCAAACGATAACCAGGTAAAATGTGAGACAGTCCACCCGCTTCTCTACCACCCATCGCGTTTGGTTGTCCTGTCAGAGAAAATGGTCCCGCCCCTGGTTTACCAATTTGACCAGTCATCAAGTGCAAGTTAATAATACTGCGTACCTTCGCAGTACCTTCTGAAGATTGGTTAACCCCCATTGACCACAGAGACAAAACCCGCTTAGACTCAGCCCAATATTGAGCAGCTATTTCTATTTCTCGTTGTTCAATTCCACAAATTTTCGCTACTACCTCTGGCGGGTAGTGAGAAATGACCTCAGCAAAAGCCGGAAAGTTATTGGTACACTCTTCAATAAATTCCGAATCAATATATCCCCAACGCATTAATAAGTGAGCAATACCATTCAGTAAATCTATATCTGTACCTGGTTTAATTGCTAAGTGTAAATCTGCTGCTTCTGCTGTTGGGGTACGGCGCGGATCTACCACAATCATTTTGACGTGCTTATTTTTCTTGTGGTATTTCCGCAAACGGTTAAATACAATTGGGTGACATTCTGCCGTATTAGTACCAATTAAAAAAGCACAATCAGTTAATTCTAAATCGTCGTAGCAACAAGGTGGCCCATCAGAGCCAAAGCTTTGAATATAACCCGCAACCGCAGAAGACATACACAGACGCGAGTTAGCATCAAAATTATTTGTCCCCAAGCATCCTTTCAGGAGCTTTTGAGCAATATAGTAATCTTGAGTTTGAAACTGACCAGATCCGTACATACAAACCCCATCTGATCCTTGGGTTGCTAGTACGGTTTTAAATCGTTGCACAATCCGATCTAATGCTTCCTCCCAACTCACACGCTGGAAGGGTTGATCCAAAGAATCGCGCATCATCGGATAGTGTAAGCGGTCTTTATTGAGAGACTCAGCAATTGTCGCGCCTTTGACACAAACCATTCCTTGGCTAGAAGGATGAGTGCGATCGCCCTGCACTTTCCAGATCGGAGTACCTTGACTATCTCGATTAGTTGGTTTTCCTGGTTGCGCTGGAGGGGAAACTTCCAAACCGCAGCCAACGCCACAGTAAGGACATAGTGTTTTGGTTGCGTCAGTCATAGCTGTTTACCGTAATCCCTATATTTAGTCGGACTGATTGCTCAACAATAAATTTATGCAGGTTAAATATAATCTTTGTAAAAAGCGAGTTATTTACTTAAAGTTGCTGATTTCAACTGATAAATTCTGTATTTTTTATCACCATTTAGTAAAAATATTTTGATATTTGCACATAAAGTTGAGAATGCAGTTCGCTCGATTGTAGTTAATTCTCGAACTGCCACATTGACTGGAGCGAATCGACTTATACTATTGTATCAGTATAAATACTTAATTAATCAAACTTACGCATAAATCAGTCAACAGTGAGCAGTTATCATTGAAATTTATTTTACTGTTCACTGTTCACTGTTCACTGTTCACTGTTTACCCTTGTTCTTGTCCATCTATTAGCAGCCCATCTGCTGCAACTGTAGGTGCTGGAGCTTCACCTTCATATTGTGCAGCAAAGGAACCTTTGGGTTCTTTAAGGAAGAAAGCACACATAAAGGCGCAGATCAGCGCACTAATTCCCATTGTGGTAAACAAGGTAGGTGCATCAGTTAAGCTGAAAATTGTCAGATAAATCACACCACCGAAGTTGCCATAAGCACCAACGTTGCCAGCGATTTGTCCAGTAATATCCTTTTTAATTAGGGGGACAATGCCGTAGGTAGCACCGCAACCAGCTTGAGCAAAGTAAGCCGCAAACATGGTAGCAGCGATCGCTAAAGGTAATGCCCAATCTTTATTGATAAAATGCACTAACAGATAGCCAACTCCAATTCCTACCGATACTATCGTCATTGTCCATTTGCGGCTACCAAGTTTATCGGAAATTAAACCACCACTAGGACGAGAAAATAAATTTAAGAAAGGATAGGTAGCAGCAATCATCCCTGCAACAACGTGTTCAAGTCCAAAAGTTTTTTCAAAAAACACAGGTAGCATGGACACTGCTGCTAATTCTGAACCAAAGTTAGTTACATAAGTAAACTCTAGCAGTGCTACTTGACGGAACTCATAACGTTCAGATGCAGGATAGGTTTTAGCGCCCGTAACAACATCTTTATTAACTTCCCATGCTTTATAGCTTTGGTAGGCATACAAAGCTAGTAACAGCGCCCAAACTATATACATTCCTGTGGTATCAAAGAACTTAACTTTCATTAAGCGCCAAGCTAAGACACCCAGGGCAAAAATCAAGCCAAAATTAGAAACTAACAGCGCGTAGAAGCTTTTAGCACTGGTGACTTGCATTGCACCATTTTTAGACGGGCGCTTGTAAACTTTACCTTGAGGAGTATCTTGGACGCTGTTGTAGTAAATTACCCCATAGATAGCGGAGATGATACCAGTAAGAGCGATCGCCAAACGCCAGTTAGATGCACCACCAGCTAGAAAGGCAGTTGCTATCCCAATTGTTGGTAATGCAAACTCTGCACCAAAAGCACCAAAGTTACCCCAACCGCCGTAAATACCTTGAGCGCTCCCAATCTCTTTGGGTGTGAACCATTCTGCCACCATGCGGATGCCGATGACAAACCCAGATCCGACAATCCCCATCAGCAAACGGCTAATCACTAACTGATTAAAGTCTTGCGCCAAGGATGTAGCCAAACAGGGGACGATCGCAAATACCAGCAAACATGAGTAGGTGATTTTTGGACCAAAACGATCCAGCAGCATCCCAATAATAATCCGCGCTGGAATGGTTAGGGCAAGGTTACAAATTAGTAAGGTTTTAATTTGTGGCTCTGTAATATCTAAATCTTTCGCAATTGTTGTGGCGAAGGGAGAAAAGTTAAACCAGCAGACAAATGTGAGAAAGAAAGCAAACCATGTCATGTGCAGGATGCGGTATCGCCCCTGAAATGAAAGTAATCCTTTGAGCATTTGAAATTTACCTAACAACGATTGGGAAAATTTTGAAAATAAGCACCCTGAGAGGGGGGAGGGGGGAGGGGGGAGGAGAGAGGAGGGAGGAGGGAGGTGTAATTTCTTACTGTTCCCTATTCCCTATTCCCTATTCCCTGTTCCCTGATTAAGCATCAATTACGACTTTGCCAACTGGTCGAGCGATACAAGCTAAAATAAATCCTTGTTCTCGATCGCCATCTTCTAAAGCTTCGGGTTCTCCCTCATACTCGACTTGTCCTTCTACAAGCTTCTGTTTGCAAGTTCCACAGGTTCCAGAACGACAACTGCTAGGAAGCTCGATCCCTGCTGCTTCAGCAACATCTAAAATTAAGTCATCTCCATTACAAGTAACTTCTTTGCCAGATTGAGCGAAGTTAATCGTCGCAGTTTGGGATGGTGATGGCGCTGGTGGTGCAATAACTGCTTCTGCTGTTTGGGTAGCAATACCATTTCCATTACTCTGTACCTTTGACTCAAGGACATTGTTAATCTGATCTGCAACCGCACTTATACTTACTGATGCAGTATTAGTTGCTGTTAACTCTGCTTCTGACTTGAGTTGAGCGCCAAAATCTTTAATTAACAAATCCCGTAATACTGGCTTTAAATCCTCACAAGGAATACTCTTAATTGCACAAGTACCGAGATGGGCATCTTTACCGACTTTCCCACCTAAATAAATATCAACACCTTCTAAGGTTTTGCCGTTTTTACGCACCTTAGTACCCATCAAACCAATGTCAGCAACTTGGGGTTGAGCGCAGGAATTAGGGCATCCAGTCCAGTGAAACCGCACTGATGAAGGTACAAACAACTCTGCATCTAATTCTTTAATTAGTGCTAAGGCGCGGTTTTTGGTTTCAACTAAGGCAAAATTACAAAATTCTGCACCTGTGCAAGAAATTAGCGATCGCTCTAATGTTTCAGGATTAACTTTAAAACGTTGCAGTAACGGTTCTTTCAACAACGAAGCAATCCGAGAATCTGGAATATTGGGAATGATTACGTTTTGCTCAACGGTAAGCCGAATTTCGCCACTACCGTAAACATCAGCCAAACGCGCCAAATCAAACATATCATCGGCGAACATCCGACCCATCGGAATGTGCAGACCGATATAGTTTAAAGCAGGTTGTTTCTGGGAATGAATCCCAATATGGTCGCGTTTATCCCAGAGAATCTCATCTTTTTCAGCCGCCGTTTGTAGGGAATGACCTAATTGTTTTTCGACTTCTGAGCGAAACTTTTCAATTCCCCATTCTTCAATCAGATACATTACCCGTGCTTTTTGCCGATTTGCCCGTAAACCGTTATTGCGATAAACCAATAAAATAGCTTCGCATACGGCGACAACATCACGAGGATCAACCCAAGCATTAAGAGGAATTGCTTCTATACAAGCTTTAGCTGAGAAGAAGCCACCAACTATTACATTAAAACCAATCACGCCATTTTTGTAGGCGGGGATAAATGCTAGGTCGTTTATTTCTGCGTGGACAGAGTTATCACGACAACCTGCGATCGCAATATTAAATTTACGAGGCAAATTAGTAAAAGATGGATTACCCTCACCATTGTTGGTAATCATATCTTGGACTTTGCGGACAATCCCTCTTGTATCAATTAATTCATCCGCATCAATTCCCGCCACAGGTGAACCTGTAATATTGCGAACATTATCCATACCAGATTGAATACTGGTCATACCAGCTTCTTGCAAACGCTTGCAAATTTCTGGTAAATCTTCAATCCGAATACTGCGTATTTGAATATTTTGTCTAGTAGTAATATCAGCGATTCCTTGGTCTTGAAATCCTGAACTATTACAGAATCTTTGCACAATTTCTGCTAACACCCGCATCTGACCGCTAGTTAAGATACCACTAGGCATCCGCAACCGCATCATGAATAAGCCAGGAGTCATTGGACGATAGAAAATACCTAACCACTTTAAGCGATAGTCGCGGTCAGTTTCATCCATCGCTTCCCAACCAATTTGGGCAAAATGTTCTAGTTCTTTTCTAACTTCTAGACCATCTTTTTCAGCTTTTAATCTTTCAAATTTATTCTTGGATTCTTTCAGTGGTGCTGCTTCTACCATCGGTTGATTTCCCTAAAATTTAAACAATAAGAACTGTTGCAACAAGGTTTTTACACTTGTCACGTGCATTAAAAATGCTTTGATTAACTTTTACTATTGATATTAGTTAGGCTAATAACATTAATCCGTATGTTTGATTACACTTATTTACCTGTTCTTCACATCTGTGCGTGCCTATACTTTCAGCCTAGATTCTCAATATAGAGATTTATCGACTTGTTGAAATTGAGTGATACAAAGGCGTTGGCGTAGTGCTTTTTGTTTATTTATTTAGCTCAAGAGCAAAAATTGAATCTATATAACTAAAGTATTAGAGTTAGAAATGAATATTCGTATATTTAGTTACAAAACAGGGTTAAATATGAAATTTTCGCATCATTGTCATGCTATTCATACATGATCTTAGGCATAGTCCCTAAAATCCCCGACTTCTTTAAGAAATCAGGGATTTTTTGTTCGCGAAATTTATAGCGGTTTGCAGTCGAATGTCATACACCCTTTTAAGGGCGCAGACTCCGCCAACGCCACTACTTAGTTAGCCCGAATTTCAAAGTTATTGAGGTACTCAACAGGCTGATTAGGGTCAAATGCCCACTGATCAATGAAAACATCTGCTGGTTCAACTTTCATCGTCTGAGTAGGCAGAGGAATTTTGAGTGCCTTAGCAACTTCCTGATAAATTTCTAGAGGGTAAGCTTTTTTAATGATTTCGTTGGCATCCTTGGGATACTGTGTTTGTTCAATCTGATTCCAGCGAATCATTTGGGTTAACAGCCAAACTGCGTGGGACTGCCAAGGATAGTTGGCATGATCTGGCTTATTTAAATAGCTGGTGTTGCGAAAGTGAAACAGGTAGAAATCATTAATTTGTTTGACTCGGCTTTTTTGATCGAAGCCGCCGTAGTTATATTTCCCCAGCATGGAGTTTTTGGCATAATCCACATTAGTGTTGAGATACTTAGGCTCTGAGATAATCTTTGTGATTGGTAGACGGTTCTTAGTGCGATCGCAATACTGACAAGCCTCTAGCACAGCAGCAACCATTGCTTTAGTTGTGACAGGATTTGCATCTATCCAAGGTTGCATCGTCGCTAAAACTTTTTCTGGATGACCACTCCAAATATCTCGATCCACATAAACAGTGAAGCCAACTTCTTCTAACACTGCCTGCTGGTTCCAAGGTTCCTCTACACAATAGCCCTCAATCGTGCCATTCCTAAGCCTATCCAGCATTTCTGTTGGTGGGATCTCAATTAGCTTGACATCGCGATCGGGATTAATATTCATCGTCGCCAGCCAATAGCGCATGATGTAGTTGCCCATTGCGGATCGATCTACAATCCCAAAGCTAGGAGGCTCACCCAAACTTTTAATATATTTTGAAAATGAGTCAGTAAATTCCTGAAAATTTAGATAATCTATTCCAGGTCGAATACCCGCGTTCCAAAACTTGCGAGAAAGAGTGATGGCATTGCCATTCAAAGAAAGCGTCATCAGGGAAACCATAGGCGCAGCCTTAGCGCCCAACTGCGCCAACAAAGGCATACCATATAAAGCATGAGCGGCATCCAAGCGCCCCTGAATTAAACTCTCCTTAAGAGTTTCCCAGCTTTTTTCTTGAGCGATCGTGACATTAAGACCATACTTCTCAAAAAAGCCTTTCTCCTTGGCAATGATAATCGGCGCAGAGTCGATCGCAGGCATAATGCCAATCGTCAGGTTGCGTTTTTCCAAATCGCCAAAAATAGTATCCGGCTTTTTGGCTGTAGCATTATCCGTTTTGGAACCAGAACCATTCTGGCAAGCTGCAAAGGCAAATCCTGCTGCTGCCAAACTGGTATATTTGAGAAACTGACGACGCTCCATGATTAGCAATTAGCAGTCCTTCGGTTAGCTATTAGCTGTTGATTAGTTAGGTGTGTATCAAAGCTTGATAAGCCTTTAAATATTACAGGAATTTTTAGTCCACAGGTTGAAACCCAAGTTATTAACCAAAATTGAATGTACGATAACAATTTGCGGTTTTGAGTCAGACAAATAAACCTGATAATGTTCTGCGACAGGTAGCGGTACAGATTGAGCAAATTAGCAATAATCGGGAGCAGAGTAATGTAGCTGCTTCTACAGCAATGTTGGCAGGGTTAGTATTGATTGACACTCCGCCGACTGAAGTACGGCGGATTCTCAGTTCAGCGAGTGCGCTTACCCCTACAGAGTCACCCCCATAAAGCGCCTTGGCGCTTCTCTCCCTGAGCGTTCGACCCATTACAGAGTCCTGTTTCGGTATGCCCTACCGTACAATTCAAAACCTCAAAAATTGGCTTTTCTGGTACTTGGTGCTTAAAGGTTTTACCTGCACAAGCAATTCTTTTGCGGAACCCCTTACCTTAAGTTTTCAAGGTGCGTTGTCTCTCGACGACTGGGTTTTTTAAGTGGTTGATTACCCTTTCCACTATAATTAAGATACCCCTAAACGAGGTAGCTGTCAATGCCTAAACCTGAGTTATTTCTCACCTTTCGAGTTACAGAGTCCGAGAAACAATTGCTAAAAACGTATTGCGAACAAGAAGGAAGAAACCAAACAGATGTATTGCGATCACTTATTCGGACTCTCAAGCGACGTATCACAAACAAAGGCGACTAAAGGTCGCGCAGTCGCTTTCATCCACCGGATGAATCACGGTGGCTTTCAACTTCTATATATTCTGTAAGGATCTGATTAACAACGTCTTGAGCCAAGAGATAATGCGAGAATCAGTAATTTATCAAGAAATTGAGGCAGGGGGAATTGAAAAAGGTCTTCAGCAAGAAGCTCTGTCTTTCGTCTTACGCTTGCTGAAACGACGGCTAGGAGAAGTTAAACCAGAATTACAGACACAAATTCAAGGGTTAGGAGTCCAGCAGTTAGAAGAATTAGAGGAAGCACTGCTGGATTTTCAGAGTGAATCAGATTTGGTTGCGTGGTTTGAGAAACTTTAATTAGCCGATCGCTAATCTAAATGGGCAAAGCGGTTAAACAAAAAGTCGAGGGCGTAGTTACGCAAATTATAGTAATGTGGGTCTTCCATAATTTCAGCACGGTTTCTAGGACGTGAGAAAGGAATTTCTAAGACTTCACCGATGTTTGCTGCCGGACCATTGGTCATCATCACTAAACGGTCTGCTAGAAACAGTGCTTCATCAATATCATGGGTAATCATTAGCACTGTGACTCGGTGTTCGCGCCAAATTGCTAGTAGTTCTTCTTGTAACTCTTCTTTGGTAATGGCATCTAATGCCCCAAAGGGTTCATCTAAAATCAAGACTTGTGGACGTATTGCTAATGCACGGGCGATCGCAACTCTTTGTTTCATCCCCCCAGACAACTGCGACGGCTTTTTATGCGCTGCTTCTGTTAGTCCAACAAGCTGCAAATGCTCCTGAACAATCTCTTTTTTAAAGGAATTTGGTTTGTCTGGATAGACAGCATCTACCCCAAGGTAGATATTCTCATAAGCGGTCATCCAGGGCAGCAGAGAGTAGTTTTGAAACACCATCATCCGATCTGGGCCTGGTTCTGTGATGCGCTTGGCTTGTAGTGTGATTTCGCCAGTTGTGGGTTTGTTAAACCCAGCTACCATATTTAATAATGTTGATTTGCCACAACCAGAGTGACCAATCAAGCAAACAAATTCACCTTCATAGACTGTGAGGTTAACATCTTCTAAGGCGATAAATGAGCCATTGGGAGTGGGAAAGACCTTGGAAACGTTATCTATAACAAGAAAAGGATCGCGCTTAAGGGCTGAGGATTGAGGGTTGAGGGCTGAGGTAGTAGTTTGCATACTATTAATTAAGTTAAGTTTTGAGTTTTTAGGCGAAAGAAGTTTAGGAGGGCTGGTCATTGGTCATTGGTCATTGGTCATCGGTCATTGATAATTGTTAATTGTTAATTGTTAATTGTTATTATGCTGCTGTATTCACCGCGTCAATGATGATTTCTTTGATTTGAATTTCACGGTGTATATCTAGGCGTTGGAGATAACCAAGTGGATCGTCGGGGTTAAATACCATGCCATCAAACAGTTGAAATGATGCCCGATCTGGTTCGTTATCTGGTAATCCTAGTTGTCTAGCTGCTTCACCAAATAAATCCACTCGTCGCACTCGATCTAAAATCTCTATCCAGTTTTTCGGGAAGGGTGTCAAACCCCAACGCGCAAGTTGGGTTAAAATCCATAACCCTTCAACTCTGCCTGGACAGTTGGTTTGACCTACATAGAATTGGTGATAGCGTGGAAGTAGTCGGGGTTGTTCGTGAGTTCCTCGGTTGTAGGGAGCAATGAATCCAGGGCGTATATAAGCTGGTAATGAATCTAGATATTGTGGTTGACACAACAATTGCAGGATTTCTTGGCGATGCTGATGATGATCGCAGTATTCGCACGCTTCTAAAAGGGCTTTGACTAGGGCAAGATGGGTTTCAGGGTATTGGTTTGCCCAATCTTCACGGACACCTAATACTTTCTCAGGGTTTCCTTGCCAAATATCTAAATCTGTGGCAATTACAAAGCCTAAACCTTCGTGTACGGCGCGAGAGTTCCAAGGTTCGCCTACACAGTAGCCGTCGATTTCGCCTGATTTGAGGCGATCGACCATTTGTGATGGTGGTAATACTACCAAATTTACATCTTTATCTGGATCAATACCACCTGAAGCTAACCAATAACGCAGCATTAAATTGTGCATGGAAGAAGGATGCACAACACCTAAGCTGTAAGTTTGCTCGTTGGGTTGTGAGATTATCCGTTTTAAACCTTTAAGGTTGCGTACTCCTTGCTCATAAAACTGATTACTTAATGTAATCGCGTTACCATTGCGGCTGAGAATTAAGGAGGTGACTATTGGCAGGGGGTTGTTGTTGCCCATACCTAATGTCATTGCTAGGGGCATACCAGCAACCATTTGGGCAGCATCTAAGCGTTTGGTAGCAATATTTGATGCGATCGCTTTCCAACTTGTTTCTCTATGCAGGTTAACTTCTTCAATTCCGTGCTTTCTGAAAAAGCCTTTTTCTTTAGCAACAATTAATGGCGCACAATCTGTTAAAGGTAAAAAGCCAATATCTAAAGTAACTTTTTCTGGTCCCTGACGTACTTTTGCAGGACGTGATACAGGTTTACTTGCAGCTTCTTGTATTTGGCGTTTTTTCGCACGTTTTTGTTGATTTAAGAAGTAAATGATCTCGTTTCGCATTTTGTAGTAACTGGGATGGTTTACTACTTCTAAACGTTGGCGGGGACGCGGAATATCTACTTCTAAGATTTGCCCAATGTGTGCTTCTGGCCCGTTTGTTAACATCACAATTCGGTCAGATAGCAGTAATGCTTCATCTACATCATGTGTCACCATGATGCACGTAAGATGACTTTCTTGGCAGATTTTCATTAGTTGTTCTTGCAAACCACCGCGAGTTAAAGCATCTAATGCGCCAAAGGGTTCATCTAGTAAAAGTACTTTAGGACGGATAGCTAAGGCGCGGGCGATCGCAACTCGTTGTTTCATCCCACCGGATAATTCACCTGGGCGCTTATCGGCTGCGTGGCGCAATCCTACTAAATCGATGTGTTTTTGGATAATGGTTTTGCGATCGCCCCCTGGCTGATCTTTTAATACTTCATCTACAGCTAAGGCAATATTTTCATATACCGTTAGCCAAGGTAGCAAGGAATAATTTTGAAACACCACCATTCTATCTGGGCCAGGTGATGTAATTTGTTTACCTTCTAAAACTACTCCGCCGTGACTGGGTTTATCTAAACCAGCCACCATATTTAATAAGGTGGATTTTCCACAGCCTGAGTGTCCAATTAAGGAAATAAATTCACCTTTATTGATTTTTAGTTCGATATTTCTCAGGGCGACGTAGGTGTCACCATTAGCTAGAGAGAATATTTTATCGACGTGATCGACTTCAACAAATACAGACATAGTAATTTAGGCTGTTAGGCTTTTTCTATGGAAATCAGTTTTTTAGCAGATCTAGCAGTCGCGCGGGAGCGGTTAGTGCATTCAAGGGTGGTCTCAAATCCAGTCACAGTAGGGGCTTGAATTCTGACTCCTGACTCCTGACTCCTGACTCCTGCTATATAGCGCGTAGCGCGGTAGGGTAGACAGTTTTCACTAAAAATATGTGTTTCTACCCAATATTTAGCTTTTCGGTGGGATGGATGGATTAAGATTTAGATTACTAATTAGCAATCTAAACATCTAATATCCCCAAGCTTTGTATCCCAAATTACTTTTGTTCTTCTGGTACAACTATAGATGCGATCAAAGCTACCATCCTGTCTAGTATCAAACCCACAATCCCGACATACAGCAACGCTAGAATAATTTGGCTGAGTAAGGAGTTGTTGTAAGCGTCCCAAATAAAGAAACCAATTCCTACACCACCTACTAGCATTTCAGCCGCTACAATTGCTAACCAAGATAAACCTATGCCAATTCTTAAACCTGTAAAAATGTAGGGAACTGCTGCTGGAATCAAAATTTTGAGAAAATACTTCTGATTGGACAGACGTAATACTCTAGAAACGTTTCTGTAGTCTTGGGGAATCTGTTGTACGCCAACTGTTGTGTTAATAATAATTGGCCAAATTGCTGTAATAAAAATTACGAAAATAGCTGATGGATTACTTTGTTGAAATGCTGCTAATGAAATTGGCAGCCATGCTAAAGGGGGAATAGTCCTAAATACTTGGAACATGGGATCTAAAGCACGATATATAACTTTATTAGTTCCCACCAAAATCCCTAAACCAATTCCCACGATGGTAGCTAAAGAAAAACCAATAGCTACTCGTTGTAAACTAGCAAAGATTTGCCAACCTAAGCCTGTGTCTGTACCGCCGTTGTTAAAGAAAGGAAAAATAATATAGGGATACCACGTATCAGTTAATACTTGTAATGGTCCTGGTAAACCTTTTGAGCCTGGGGGACAAAGTATTTGCCAGATTACCAAAAAAACTGCGATCGCAATCAATGGTGGCACAAGTTCTTTGGTTTGTTTTTTAAACCAAGATATCGCCATATTTGGTATTCTGTTGCTTCGACGACGAGCAGTTTGTCCAGTCATTTTTTCTCCTATTGATGAACAGTTAGCGATTAGTGATTAGGGATTAGCTTTTAGCGAGTAGACATCGAGATGATTTATTGCTAAATCTGGGTATTGGTTAAATTTTCTTAATGGTGAGGCTGTTTAAATATTCCTCTGGTTTTTCTGGATCAAATTTAATCCCATCAAAGAATGTTTCAACTCCACGAGAAGTGCTGGTAGGAATTTCTGAATCTGGCACCCCAATCGCTTTGGCGGCTTCTTTCCACAAATCTTCTCTGTTGACTTTATCTACAAGTTCTTTAGTATTTGTATTTTCTGGAATATTGCCCCAGCGAATATTTTCAGTTAAAAACCATAAGTCATGGCTTTTAAAAGGATAGGAAGCGTAATCTGCCCAGAATTTCATTTGTAATGGGCTATTTTGCACTGGGGCGCGACCATCACCATAGTCAATGTTGCCTTTGGAACGTTCAATAATATCTTTTGCAGGAACTTTAAACCATTTGGATTGGGAGACTATTTTACACATCTCCTCTTTGTTTTCTGCTTTGTCGCACCACTGTTGTGCTTCTTGTACTGCCATTAATAATGCTTTAGCAGCATTGGGATTTTTATCTACCCAATCTGCACGCATTGAAAATGCTTTTTCTGGGTGATCTTTCCACAGTTCTCCTGTTATGAAAGCGGTGTAACCTTGCCCTTGGTTAACTAATTGGGCGTTCCAAGGTTCACCTACACAAAATGCTTCCATGTTCCCTGTTTTCATATTCGCTACCATTTGCGGTGGTGGTACGGGAACAACGGAAACATCTTGAGTTGGATCAACACCGCCAGCAGCTAACCAATAGCGCATCCACAAATCGTGAGTACCGCCAGGGAAAGTTATGGCAAATTTGGGTTCGGTTTTTCCAGTAGATTTAGCTTTAGCTATAGCTTGTACCATTGGCGCACTATCTAAACCTACTTTAAAATCTTTATAAAAATTGGCGATAGAAATTGCCTGACCGTTAGTATTCAACCGTGCCAGAATATACATTGGTACTGGCTGCTTAGTAATCTTACCCATTGTCATCAGGTAAGGCATGGGAGTTAAAATATGCGCCCCATCAATACCACCAGCCGCAGAACCTAATTCTAAGTTGTCGCGAGTTACAGGCCATGAAGCTTGTTTGACAACTTCCACGTCCTTCATGCCGTACTTTTCAAAATACCCTAATTCTTTAGCAACGATTAATGGGGCAGAATCAGTTAAGGCAATAAATCCTAATTTGGCGGAGGTAGTTTCTACTTGCGGTGCATTCGCAGCCTTAGCAACGGAGGCTCTTTTAATGGTATCAACTGGCCCTGTATAGAACAGACAACCATTAGCTAGTAATGACGTGGCTGTAGCTGCTCCTGCTGTTAAAATAAATCTTCTTCTCGAAAATTGCGTCATTTTTACTACTTAATTGATACTTCAAAACTTGTGGGTATGTGTGGATAAGGCTTGCAAATGTTTTGAGCAAAACATTTTTACTTCCTCTGCCTCCTCTGCTTCCTCTGCAAAGCAAAGCCCTGTAAAAACAGAAAAGCCAATATCCTCTGCTGACTCCGAGTGGTTGAAAGCCGTAATCCTCCCTTGGAAATAACTTATGCGTACTGAGGAGGTAAATAAGTATCAATATTTACAAAATGTTTCGATTTATGATTTTTTTGCATGAATTTTATGTTTTTTTGGCATAAGGGAAGATAAACCCGTCAAGGGCGATCGGGAATTATTAGGGAAAAATCTAAAATGATTAAAATTTTTATAAATAAGTATAAGTTTTAAAAAAATTTGCTGATAAAATCCCCTAATATATAAAATTGTTACAAAAGATACAGATTTCTCTAGAAAAATAACATTTAGCAATAAAAATGGATAATTTAAAATGCAAATAATCAGTTAAACCGGACTTACGCCGTTACTCCACATATAGTGGGTAGGGTGCGTTAGCTTCGCTAACGCACCCTACGGGGAGAGGATTGGAGTAAGTCTTATTAAAAATGTAATAAACTTCTAAAATTACAAAACCCAAAGGCGCATTCCGAAAGCTAGTGCTAATTGGTATGCAGAATGTATACGCCAGAATCGTGTAGTTTAGTGCTGGCAGGGTAAGTAAGTCAACCTAATTAAATATAAGATGTAATTTTTGAACTCCCTCTGCTCCTCTGCCCCTCTGCTCCTCTGCTCCTCTGCTCCTCTGCCCCTCTGCTCCTCTGCTCCTCTGCTCCTCTGCTCCTCTGCCCCTCTGCTCCTCTGCTCCTCTGCCCCTCTGCTCCTCTGCCCCTCTGCCCCTCTGCTCCTCTGCTCCTCTGCTCCTCTGC
>JBARVL010000228.1:0-3534 GCA_049646245.1 Crinalium sp.
GAAGAAAAATACGAGCCTGCTGGGTTTAAATTACGGTTAGGACTTAAAGATGTGCGGCTAGTTTTAGACGCGGCGGAAACAGCCACCGTACCTATGCCCTTAGCCAGCTTAATTTATGACCATTTTCTTTCAGGAGTTGCGCGTGGATATGGTGATATTGATTGGGCAGGTTTAGGGTTAATTAATGCCCTTGATGCAGGAATTGAAAAAAAGCCTAATCAATGAACAATTAACAATTATCAATGATTAAGAATTAGGACTTACGCAAAATAAGAAGCGGGCAAGATGCCCGCACTACTTATGTGGTCAATATAAAATGTAAATTTCTCACTTTCTATACTCCCTTTACCTCGTCTGCTGCGATTCAGATTCAACGCTTTTGTCTTTTGATGTTAATCAATTTCTAACATTCCTCTTGTTTGCTCAGAAGTAGCAGTACCATCGAGTAGTTGATCAAGAAGCTTGTTTAGAGATAAATTTTTGCTTACATGATTAGAAAATACTGGGGAGGTTTCTAATCTTCTACTCACTGCTTTAGCTAAAACATATTCTTCAGAACTAATAGCACAAAAATCGCTATCTAACTCTCGAAATGCCAGAAGATATATTAAGGATATTAAAGCATCCTGCTTCCAAGATTGCTCTAATGTAATCGTCAACAAATGATTTGCAATCGTTTTAAAGTGATGCCTATAATCAAGCCAGTCACCAGCCGAATTATAATCATCTATATACCATAAAAATAAACGGGCGTATCCCCATATATAGTCTGAAATTTCATAAAATTCTTGATTTTTACCTTGCTCATACTTCTGATTGAACAATGCTATATAGAATTTTTGCCGCTCTACCGTTACGGCTAATCTGGCTAGAACTTTTATATATTCTCTCCTATGAATGCTAAAATTAAATGTGGGATAGCTATCGTTAAATAAAAACTCAGCCCTTAAATTATTAGAGATACCATATAATTTTCCTGTGAAAAGTATAAATTTATTGTATATTTTTGGTAGAAGATCTATTTGCTCTCTAGTTCTGCTAGTTCTGCGTGTTTGTGGGATTTTTCTTAAATCATTGTAATCATTGATTAAAATTTCTAGTATTCTTGGAAGAAGTGAAAAAAAGTTTGTAATATCTGGCAAAAAAGTGGCAATATGTTGGTTGCTTATATCAACAATTACAAATTTAAAAATATCATTTTTCAAAGGTTCATAAAGTGTTTCGATTAAAGGATTAATTATTTTAATTTGCAGTTTTATAGTACTTGCATTTATAGCAGCCTGAATAATATTGACGACCTCTCTCAGATGGGCTACAAACTGCTTTTGATCTAAGCGTTTTGGCAATAAATTCAGTTGGGATTGCAACTTTTTCTGCCGATTGGCGATAATATCCTCAATCGAAAGATAGCTAATTAACTCAGGTTCGGGTTTATCAATTAGTTCTGCATTAAGCTTACGTGGGCGATCGCCTACTTCTATTACTTCTAATAATGGTGGAGTACCTAACCCAATTGAAAAAACAATTCGCACCTCTATTTTGGGAGTATCTTCAAAGTAGGGATTAGTAATCCTGTAAATTTGTTCTCGATCATTTTTCATATAATCTTGGTCATTAACTCTAATTGGTAAATCTATTACTTGCTGAGTCATCTTAAAAGATTCTTTGATTTCTCCAGATGCTTTATGATATTTACCAACAAAGTTACTTATCTGCCGTTCTCCTTCATAACAAATCTGATCTGCTTCGGTACTACTAGGAACGTTGATCCAAATTTCCTTACCTTCTTGAAGCACTTGAAATGAGATGCGATCGAGATATTGACCATAAAGGGGAAAGCTTTGGTGTTGCTTTTGCTGCCAAATTTGCTCGAATTCAGCTTGCTGGTAATTAGGAACAATAAAAACTTTGCAGAGTTGTTCGCGCAGGTGGGGTAAAATGGTATATTGACCAACTAAGATAAACTGATACTCAGGATGATTATGAGCGATCGCATCTAAATTTTGACTTTGAATTGCCTGTGCTACAATCTCCTCAATCTTATTAATATTGAGCCTAATTTTCTGATAATATTTCTCTTCTCCATTCGGTAATTTTAAAATAAATTCAACATCTTGGGCGTGAGGATTTATTAAGAGATATTTTTTTAAATACTCAAATAAAGGTAAATGCTGTAAATAAGCGACAATATCTAAAATTCGACGCTCATCTGCACAAATACTACGGGCAATATCATTACAGATGCGGTTGTATAATTTTTTAGGATTAAAATCTAGTTCAATTCCTTTTTTAAAATCTAAAATCGGAATCTGAGTAGAAACATTATGGTGAGAATCAAACGTTACTGGAAAGTATTGGTTGCAAGGGAAACTATCTAAATCTAAAAATATAACAGGCTTACTTGTTAATAAAGGTGCGATTTGCGAGATATAATTCCAGTAGTGATAGGGACTGGTATAAAGATAACTTTGTCTGAGATCCCGTAAATCAATCGGGCGACTATCGCGCACCAGCAAACAAGAAATGCGGGAATTATCGGGGAGTTGTCTCCCTAAAAATTCTGGTTGGGGAAATTGAGGATGTAAATTTAATTGAGTTGGACAAGTAGCTACAAGTGCGGGAGTAGAAATAAAGGGGCGATCGCCACGTTTTTCTAAAAATTCTTTATAAGCAATGGGGAGACTGTTTGGCGAAGGAATTAATGATTGTGGCGTTTCTCCAAACAGATAACTATAACGACAGCATTCAACATAAGATTCTAGATTCAATAATCTTGTCATAGCAAGCTAACCCCTTGGAGAGATTGATCAATATCTTGGAGCAATTTTTTCTCGGTAACTTTATAAACTAAGTCAATTTGAGAAAATGCCTCTGGGCGAAACTGAAAGTTAATTCCTCCCAAATATGCAACTTGATCGCCTAAAAGAGTAATTTTGGCGTGGAGGTTGGAGACAACGCGCACGTTGAGATCGCGATCGCTACAGGGAATAGCCACAAAGATTTGACAGTCCAGCAATCGCAACAACTCTTTAATCCTGGGTGTAGGATAAAAATTGCGGGTATAAATTCTAATTTTACCCCAAGGCTTTCGAGCAAATTGTTGTAATTCGGCGTATAAATCCGATTCGTATTGACTAGAAGAAAGAAAACCAGTTGCACTAACTAAACGATTATGATTTGGCAAATTAGAAAGCGATCTGACTTTCATTCCTGTTTCTGTTGGTAAAGCTTCGCAATCGCTATATTCGTGCCAATACTGATAAAAACGCTCAATTAGTTGCTGATGTTGAGGGCAGTTGCGCCAAACTATCCCCGCTTCATAATTGTAATGGAGACTACCAGGGGTAAGATTACAAGATCCTAAGTAGGCGTATTGTTCGGAAATGTAGGTTTTTAGGTGATAAAGTCCGCCGCGTATTCTTACGCCAGCTTTGATCAGCTTTTTAAAACAAATATCTTTACGTCGATCGCTTGCTTGATATTCTGACCGCACAGAGATACGATTTGCCATATCAGGATCGATGCGATCGAGTA
>JBARVL010000229.1:0-3661 GCA_049646245.1 Crinalium sp.
AAAGAAGGCATGGGATGGCCTACTTATATCATCTGTGATTCTCCAGAAGGAGAATTTAAAATTTTAGGTGAAGTTAAAGGTGGTCATCCCAAAGGTGACTTTAGAAGCAAACTGCAAGCTGTTGTAGATGCAGCAGCTAGTTAAGTAGCTATCAGCTATCACAGGACTTACGCAGATACACTAAATACAGGGGCAACCACAGGGGGATTGCCCCTACAGATGGTGTTTATTTTCATAATTTGCGTAAGTCCTGTATCAGCTATCAGCAGTCAGTAATAAACCTCTCCAAAAATAGATTGTAGAGACGCGAAATTTCGCGTCTCTACAAGTGTTTTAGATAACACACCTTTAATTTCTAGAGATGTCTAATATCTGGGGATGATGAGAGTTTATCTGCTGATAGCTGATAGCTAAAAGCTAATCGCTAATTACCTCAAATGATTTTACTTCTAGGACTGAACCAATCATGGCGAATGTCATCACATCATCTCGCACTTCGCCTGTAACTTTGACTTTTAAATTGGATTTCTTTAAATCAGATGGTGCATCCTTCAGTTCATAAGTTTCGCCACCTTCGGAGACTAAAGCCCAAGTTCCAGGTCCTAGTCCTTTTTTTTCAATACTTCCAGTTACAGTGATACTCATGCTGTTTTTTCTTCTCCTTTAGAAGCTAAACGCGCTAGTCCATAACATAGTAAGGCGTTAGCAATTAGGAACAGGCGAGCTAAATTGCCAGAACCTAATCCCCAAACTGCTGGTGAGACTATAGCACTCACTGCTAAACAGGAAGCTACACCCAGGGTAGAACCAATAGCAAACCACTTCCATTGTGGATGCCCTAGTAATAAAGCTATCAGTACCAAGGGAATTAGCACACTAGCAAAGATGGGATTTAATACGCTACTTCCTTGAATGATGTTACCGAGTTCAGGAAGAGAACTGCCCATCACTCTAAAAGGCCACTGGGGAAGATCAAATATATAGAAGCTTCGCAGGAAAAATAATCCTGAACTACCTGCAACTAAGCCACTTGTAAGTGACCAACTCCAAGCAAAGGGGAAGTAATTTCGTAAAAACCAAGCTAGTAGATAGGAACCTAGTACCATGCCAATTTTAGGCAGAAGTGCGATCGCACCACCATCAATCCAAAAACGTAAATTCAGATAACCGTTATCCCTTAACCACCGGAAGAAATCATT
Organism: Crinalium sp.; assembly: GCA_049646245.1. Classification (GTDB taxonomy): domain Bacteria; phylum Cyanobacteriota; class Cyanobacteriia; order Cyanobacteriales; family PCC-9333; genus Crinalium. The sequence continues at coordinate 1,200 of JBARVL010000229.1, forward strand.
AAAGCTGATTTGTCCTTTTAATGCTAGTTTTACCGCCGCCGCCGCGTCTAAATGACCAGCACCAAACTGATTAAGAGGGTCATCTTTTACAACTCTCACTGACTGCTTGAGGACACGCAGCACTTCTTCGGGTTCTGTGATACCAGCAGCTTTGACTAATGCAGCGACACCAGCAACGTGAGGTGCAGCCATGCTAGTACCTTGAAAGCCCATAATTGCTGATGTACCTGTGTCAGGATCGATGGTATCTTGCAAAATCATACCTGTCTCACTGCCACCAGGGGCGGAGATATCAACCCCAGCGCCAAAGTTAGAATAAGGTGCTTTTTCACCCGCAGCATCTAAAGCTGCAACACCGATAACGTGAGCATATCTTGCTGGGTAGGATACTGAGTTACTATTTTCGTTACCAGCAGCAGCGATAACTACAACACCTTTACTGTAGGCATAGTTAATCGCTTCTTCCATGATGTTGCTTTCACCACGACCACCCAAACTCATGTTAATTACATCAGCGCCGTTATCAGCAGCAAAGCGGATAGCTTCAGCAATATCGGCAACTGTACCGCCACCACCAGCACTGAGAACTTTGAGAGGCATAATACTGGCTTCGTAGGCGATACCTGCTACACCATAATTATTGTTAGTAGATTGGGCGATTGTACCTGCAACGTGAGTACCGTGACCGCTATCATCATCAGCAGGAATTTGATCGTTAACAAAGTCGTAACCTTTAACAAATTTAGTATCTTTTAAATCTGGTACGCGACTCACACCTGTATCAATTACAGCTACAGTAACGCCATTTCCCTTAGTTTCATCCCAAGCTTGTTCTACATTAATACTGCGTAGGTTCCACTGCTTGGCATAATCTGGATCGTTGGGTATATATCTGGGTAGATATAATAAGGCTTTATAAATAAAATTTGGTTCAATATATTCAGTTTGTTTTGCTAAATTAGATTTTTTCAGGGTATTTAAAAGAGTGCGATCGCCTGATACAATATATACATGATCCGTCGCGGAAAATTCACTATTGAGGCGAGGACTAACTTGATACTGTTGTGCGATCGCACTCAATTGTGATTTAATCTGTTCTGCTGGTACATCTTCCCTAAAGTCCAGCACAATCGAGTTAAAATCTCCTTGATTTGCTAAACCTTTAAAGTTAAATAAAGCAAAACCCAGTCCTAAAATAAATAAGCTTAAAATTAACAGTCTTCTCATGGCAAGCAATTACCGTCGCTCCATAGTGTAATCACCACCATAACTCAAACTGAGAAAATTCGTCGGTAATGTTGCAGAATACTTAACAAATATAGCAATTAGCGGTTAGGTTCTAGCAGTTAGCTTTTTTTATTTTCCTTGTCGTGTTTAGGTTTCACTCCTATAAGTCGTCAACCGCCATATTTAAAGTAGAGACGCGAAATTTCGCGTCTCTACAAGGGTTCAAGGGTTAGCACCTTTAATTTATGGAAATTTCTACTGGACTTTTTCCCAAGCTTGTGTCTTTATAGAACCCATTCCAATTCCAGGTAAGCTGTTGTACTTGATATAGAATCCCACCACTACTAACAAAGCAATTACTAACGCACCAATTCCAATTGGACTAGGTAGCCAAAATACTGCTTCAATGTGGTTTAATTCACCAGGTTTGAGAGTCCATACTAACTTATGCCCTTCATCGGAAATTACTGGAGTAATAGCATTAGCAGATTTTTCAATGCTTTTTACTTTTGCAGATGTTTGTAAGCTAAACTCCAAATCAAACAGAGAACCAGGACTAACAATTACGCTCCCATTTGAGGATAGAACGCCGAGCGATCGCAAATCTACGTCATATATCAACTTATTCCGCACAAATAAAAGCAAGTTACTTTGCTTTAATTTAAATTTAGATTCCAGTTGCGGTAAATCTACAGTTTCAACAGCAGAAGCTAATTTACCTTTTTTAACGCTAGGGTTGAAAAATTCATTAAACTTTGATTCAAGTTCTGCCCCAGTATTAAAGGGAATCTTAACAACCATTTCATCTTTGGATAAGCGTTTAGTTTTGCCTTCCAATCGTCTTGCTCTACGTTCAATACTATCTAAGTATTCCTGTACTGTTGACTTACTAAAGCTGGTGAGTTGTTCACCTAACTTAATATGTTGTACAATCTCACCGTTATGCAGATTTTCAACGTTAATCCCTGCATCATACTTGACACAGCCAGATAGCAACACAGCCGCCAACACCATCATCCATATTACGCGCAAGCGACCAAAGGCGCTGCTAATCACCCCCATGAAATTAACCTTATTTCTCCTGGGTAAAACTGTTGGCTTCACAAGTACCTCCAATCGCTTACGATTTCAGCTTTTCTGGTCAATCCCTTATGATAAGGCGTTTGCAACTGAGAAAATGATCTCTTTTGCAAGAAAGACATTGATGTAGTATTACAGGTTAAACCAAACTAAGC
>JBARVL010000230.1:0-12129 GCA_049646245.1 Crinalium sp.
CCAATCGGGAAAAATTACCCAATTTAGCTGAAATTCAGGAAGTTAGTTTGTAACATTCCTTAATTAGATTTCAACCGCTTGGAAATTTGACTAGCTAACCCGCTAATAATTGCACCACCCATGAGGACACCAATTGCGGGAGTAAATACTGGTTGCCAGAGTTTATACCACAAATCTAAGCCCAGGGGAACGCCAGCAGAATGACCGATAACTGCGATCGCTAACCACGCAAAACTAGCTAATACCAGGAATACATCTGCAACTAATACCACGTTGAGCCAATCAAAAAATTTATCTTTCATCAGAGTTTATAAATGCAACTTCATCGCTAATTATTAATCTAGGGGATAAATTTAAAACTACCCTCCTGATTGCTGTGCCATATCCATCAAGATTTTTTGGGTATTCTGCTCGTGAGACTTTTCACCTGGATGACGTTGAATGTAGCGCCCATCTGGTTGTAAATCCCAAGCTTGACGATTATCTGCCAGCATAATTCCCAAAAATTCTTGCACATCCTTGGCAATTTCTGGATCATCAACAGGCGCGATCGCTTCTACTCTACGATCTAAATTACGTGGCATCCAATCGGCACTTCCAATATAAACTTCCTCCTTACCCCCGTTATAAAAGTAAAAAATCCGCGAATGTTCTAAAAACCGCCCAATAATACTGATTACCCGAATATTTTCACTAATACCTTCCACCCCAGGACGTAAAGAACACATCCCACGCACAATTAAGTCAATTTTTACCCCAGCGCGTGATGCTTCATATAATTTAGCAATTAACGTCTGATCAACCAAAGCATTCATTTTCGCCACAATTCGCCCACTACCGCCATTACGACAGTGTTCAATCTCCCGTTGAATTAAAGCTAAAAAGCGATCGCGACAATTTACAGGCGACACCAACAACTTACGATAAGATTTTTGCCTGGAATAACCAGTTAAATAATTAAACAAATCCGTGAGATCTGCCCCTAAATTTTCCCGACAACTAAATAATCCCAAATCCGTATAAAATTTCGCCGTCTTCGGATTATAGTTACCCGTGCCAACATGAACATAACGCCGAATACAATTTTTTTCTTGACGTACTACCAACACAACTTTGGTGTGAGTCTTCAAACCCACCAAACCATAAACTACATGAATTCCGGCTTGCTCTAACTTCCGCGCCCAATTAATATTATTTTCTTCATCAAAACGCGCCTTTAACTCCACTAAAACCGCCACCTGTTTACCATTTTCTGCCGCCTTAATTAGCGCAGCCAAAATCGGTGAATCACCAGAAGTACGATACAGCGTCATCTTAATTGCCAGCACATCTGGATCATAAGCAGCACAGGCGATAAAGCGTTGTACAGTTGAGCTAAAACAATTATAAGGATGATGTACCAGTAAATCTCCAGTGCGAATCACAGCAAAAAAATCTTCATCCTCCTCAGCATCAAACTGAAAATTTCCAGCTTCAGGTTCAGGAATTTTTTGTAAGCGTGGCGGTACTACTGGTGTCCAACCTGGATCTTTTAATTCCGGCAAAGGCAATTCCATAAAATAGATTAAATCTACCAGCCCTAGCAGCCCTTCTACCTGATATACATCACGATCCTTTAAACCCAACTCGCGCCGTAGCATTACTCGCACGGTATCCGGCATAGATGCTTGCACTTCTATCCGCACAGTAGAACCACCCAACCGTCGTTTGCGTAGTTCTTGCTCAATTGCCTGTAGCAAATCATCAGCTTCATCTTCTTCTACAGCCAAGTCAGCATTACGAGTCACTCTAAAAGTGTAATATTCCTGAATATTCATCCCAGGAAATAAAGACTCCAGGTTATGCGCGATTACTTGTTCCAAAGGAACACCCGCCCAAATATCGCGCCGTTCCTTACTTCTTACCCGCAAATCTTCCGGTAAAGGCACAAACCTCGGCAAAACTTTCGGTACTTTTACACGAGCAAAAAATTCTTCCCCAGTTTCGGGGTCTTTTACTACCACCGCTAAATTTAAGCTCAGATTAGAAATATGAGGAAATGGATGGCTAGGATCAACAGCTAACGGTGTCAAAACTGGAAAAATTTGCTCATCATAATATGTTTGTAAATAAATCCGTTGTTCCTGACTTAAATCCATATAATCCAGCAAATGGATACGATAAGCCGCCATTTGGGGTCGTAAAGCTTGCTCAAAATGTTGATACTGTTGCATCAACATCGGACGCAGCCGTAAGCTAATCATCTCTAGTTGTTCTGCGGGAGTACGCCCATCAGGTGGTAATTTACTTACCTTCGCTGCTACCTGTTCCTTCAAAGCAGCGACGCGCACCATAAAAAATTCATCTAAATTAGAACTGAAGATAGACATAAACTTCAGTCGTTCTAGTAGCGGTGTGCGAGGATCGATCGCTTCATGCAGCACACGATTATTAAATTCCAACCAGCTTAATTCTCGGCTGAAGTAATATTGTGGATCTAAAAGATTAACTTCAGTTTCTACTATATTTTTAGACGGAGTCATAATATTTCTGGAATTTTTTGGTATTTTGGCGGTTTGTTCAAAAATATTGTTTGTAATTAACTGGAAATTGCTATATAATTGTTAGCTCAAAACTTAAAAAACTTCATCTTCCCTTCCTACCCACCACTCACCCAAATTCATTAAATCCTGTTGAATATCAGTTAAGGTACTCATATATTCATCTTCTGTCAGCATTGCTCGACCCTCTTGCAATTTTTTCAAGCGTAGTTGCACTAGCAGCCAAGGCTTATAGAAACTATCTGTTACTTCTATATATTGCGCTAATTCTTCACTATTCATTTTAATAAATTTTCCCAATGCTTCATTTTAGTAAAAAAAACAGCCACTTTTTTATTTGTAGCTGTTCTTAAAATATTTAAAATGTTCCCTTAGTTAGGCGACTAAATACATAGGGTATGTATATTAGTAGCTTTATGCAGACAGATTTTGGTTAACGAAATCCCAGTTAATCAGGTTGTCTAGCACAGTTTGTACGAAGTCGGGACGACGGTTTTGGTAGTCAAGGTAATAAGCGTGTTCCCAAACATCAACTGTTAGCAAGGCGGTTTGCCCGTGAGCTAGAGGATTTTCTGCGTTAGGGGTTTTTGTGATTTTGAGGGTATCACCATCTTTAACTAACCAAGCCCAACCGCTACCAAATTGGGTGACAGCAGCGTTTTTGAACTCTTCTTTAAATTTATCAAAGCTACCAAAAGCAGTGTTGATTTTATCTGCTAACTCACCAGTTGGTTGTCCACCGCCATTTGGCTTCATGCAATTCCAGAAGAAGGTGTGGTTCCAAACTTGGGCGGCATTGTTGAAAATACCAGTTTTAGACGAATCACCGAAGCTTGCCTTAATCACTTCTTCAAGTGATTTGTCTGCCATCTCGGTATCTTGTACCAATTTGTTGAGGTTTGTCACGTAAGCCGCGTGGTGCTTGCCGTAATGAAATTCAAAGGTTTTTGCCGACATATGCGGCTCTAGAGCTTTAAAGTCGTATGGTAAGGGTGGTTGTTCAAAAGCCATTGTGTTCTCTATCTCTCCTAACTGCTTTCAAGCTTTTGACACTCTCCCGCTCTCGCTTGCGCGCTCCACTGGAGATTCTTGCTTCACAGAGAAATGCTTTTGATGCAAGCACCAAGTAGTCCTACTTCCTCTCCACAAGCTTTAAATCCCGTATGCCCTACGGTATTTGGATATTTTGCCTTCACTACTTGCCCCAGTTATGTTGCTTGGTTTTCACAACTAATTGAGGTTTATAAAACTGATATTACTTTACCACAAAATCAATAACGCGATTCATCTCACCACCAACCCAGTACAGTGTGGTGGGAGTCCTAGAGACGGTTGAAGGATAGGTCTAATAAACTCAACTAAAAGCAAAACATTTAACGTTTAATTTTACCTAAATCTTGCTTTTGGCAAGACTTAAGCAGATCATCAAGCATTGCCAAGTCTACATAACTGGCATCTTTAGCCTTACCAGCTTTAACAGTAAAAGGTAGATCTGGCTCTCCTAAATGATTTAATACTAATAAAGCAGCCGAAAAATCTTGGTTTTGTGTGTAATTATTAAATGTAATAATTGCTGGTAAACTTGCCTGATTTGCTGCTTGCAATCCATGATGAGAATCTTCGATAACTAGACAATCTTGGGGTTGCAAGTTCATTTTGTCCAAAACATAATAATAGATATCTGGTGCGGGTTTTTTTGCCGGAACAATATCGCCAGCAGCAATGATTTCAAACCAAGAAGAATCGAGATTATTTTCTAGTAAGCTAATCACATTGGGATATGCGCTAGTAGTTGCGATCGCTAACCTTATTCCTTTACTATGTGCTTCTTTGATTAATCGCTTTACTCCAGGGCGCAAAGGAATTATCCCTTCAGCTAATAACTGGCGATAATGCTTGATTTTATTGGCGTGTAAATCAGCAATAAAGTTATCTGAAGGAATTGTAAAATTAGGACAATATTGCTGTAAATAAAAGCTAATTCGTTCTTTTCCACCAGCTACAGCTAGTAATTCGCCATATAGATCAACAGACCAATTCCAATTTAAATTAGCTTCCGCAAAAGCACGATTAAAAGCAACTCGATGTCCATCGCGCTCGGTATCTGCTAAAGTACCATCAACATCAAAAATCAAAGCACGCAATTTAGTCATATTACAACCCACTTAGTTACTTGCAAGCTATGTGGTAATCTCAGGTACTATAGGTAAAACAGGTTTAACCTCGGCATTGAGAGTAACAAAATATAACTCTATATTGAGTTGGGGGTAGCGATCGCGTATTTCCCAATAAGCTTTATTTAAATACTCACCATGAACTTGTTGCTCTCTAGTTGGATCATTACTCAATTCTGGGTCAATTTTATCTGTATATGCGCCGCAGTCTTGGTGATCCAGAATAATCACTTTTTGAATATGGTGCAACCGATAAGCTAAATCTAATTGATCCCAAAAAGCTTGAGCATCTGCTTGGTGGGGAACACCACTTAATGCTAAAGAAGCACCAGCGAGTGCGGTAAAATCATATTGATTACCTAAATTTTGTAGGGATAAAAAATAGCGTTCTGCTTCTAGGATGCGAAAGTCTATGCAGCTAAGAACTAAAGCTTTGGGGGTTCTTTCTGCAATAGCTGGTTGTGCGTTTGAGAAGATAGCTAGGGAAATAGCTCCTGGTAGGAGTGATTTTAGCAAATGACGGCGGCTGATACCAGCGCAAGTAGGGCAGTTTTGATTGTGGTTCATAAAACCTATTATTTCAGCAGATCAGGAAAATTGGCGTGATCTCACCATAAATATCAGATTCCTAGTTTTGCAAACAAGCCATATACTTTTATATAACTTTACTTTGCAGCCAAAAATAATAAAATTATTTGTTGATTTCCACCTTAATGAGGATTCATGGCTATGAAATAAAATTTTATATAGTAATAATACTGATTGAATAAAACGTTTGATTATGGAAAAATTATTTATTCCTCATATTTTAATAAAATTTGCCCCAGAATTTAAAGAAGATCTTCAAGATGCTTCTGCTATCTTGCTGACACAAGACCAACATCTTTGGTTAGGCTCAGATGAAACTACAACGATTGAATGTTTATCTTGGGACGGTGAGCAAGCCTTTGATAACCAAAAGTCATATAAAGTATCAGATTTCATTGATCTGCCAGAACCAGATGACGAAGAAATTGATATAGAAGGTTTGGATTATAATAATTCTTATCTGTGGTTAGTTGGTTCTCATAGTTGGAAACGGAAGAAACCGAAATCAGGAAAAAGCGATAGTAAAAACATTGAAAGATTAGCGACAATTGCGACGGAAAGAAATCGTTATATCCTAGGACGAATTCCTTTAGTAAAAGGTGAATTATACCAATCTTGCGAACACCCAGATCGTCTTGATCAACAGCTAAGTGCTGCAAAGTTGGAATTAACAGAAGGTGGCAATTTGTTAACAGAGGCATTAAAAACTGATGCTCATTTAGGAATGTTTGTTTCTTCTTCTGTTCCTAGCAAAGATAATGGATTTGATATTGAAGGAATAGCAGTTAGCCAAAATAGAATTTTGCTGGGTTTGCGAGGTCCCGTTTTACGGGGTTGGGCAATGATATTAGAGTTAGAAGTTGCAGAAAGTAGCCCTGGCATATTAAAGCTAAATAGCATTGGGGAGAATGGGCAGCAATACAGGAAACATTTTTTTGATTTGAAGGGATTGGGTGTTCGAGATCTATGTTTTGATGGCAAAGATTTGTTAATATTAGCAGGTCCAACGATGGATTTAGATGGTCCAGTTAAGGTTTTTCGCTTTGCTAACGCTGGGAATCTTCCAGAGAAGACTTTATTCAAACCAGATGTAGTTCTTGACTTGCCTTATGGGGAGGGTGAGGATCATGCTGAAGGGATAACTTTGTTTGATGCGATCGCACAACAGCATTCCCTATTAGTAGTTTATGACTCACCAGCACAGACGCGACTCCAGGGCGAATCTGAAGTTATGGCAGATATTTTTAAGTTGTAGTAAATCCAGTATAAAGATATCAAACTAAATTCCCCTTTCCGTTTTATACTCTTTGATGAACTTGGAGTGAAATTAATTACAACTATTTCTCCTGATGAAGCCCGACTATTATTAACAGGTAAATTGTTTTAGGCAGGAAAAATATCTTGAGGACAAGCCGCTAAGTTAGCAGGTTATTCTAAAGGTAGATTTATAGAATTACTTGCTAAAAAAATACTCCTCAAGCTTGAGGAGTATTTTTTTAAAAAGCTGATAGCTGACGGCTGAAGGCTGAAAGCTTAAAATTAGCGATCGCCTATTTTTGGTGCTTGCATAGACATTGCTAATGGTGGTGCAGATGTCGGTTGCTGTTTCTGTACCAAACTTGGTACTGATGCCCGCAATCTTTCTGTCATTTTCAAGGTTGTGGAATCATAAATCTGAGTTAGCAACTTGGGATATAAACCAACCCCAATAATGGGGATCAACAGACAAGCGATAATAAATATCTCTCTGGGTTCGGCATCTATTAAAGCTTCGTGTTCAACTAACTCTTTGTTTTCTGGACCATAGAAAATTTCCCGCAGCATTGACAGCAGGTAAATAGGAGTCAAAATTACTCCGACAGCAGCTAGGAAAACAACGATTACTTTAAAAGTAGGGTTATAAGCATCGCTGGTAGCAAAACCTACAAACACCATCAATTCTGCTACGAAACCGCTCATTCCTGGAAGTGCTAAAGATGCCATAGAACAAACTGTCCACATGGAAAACATCTTCCGCATTTTCTGACCGACTCCCCCCATTTCATCTAGCATCAGGGTGTGGGTGCGGTCATAAGTAGCGCCGACTAAAAAGAACAAACTAGCCCCAATTAATCCGTGAGAAACCATTTGCAGTACTGCGCCGCTTAAACCTAAGTCGGTAAACGATGCAAAACCAATTATTACAAATCCCATGTGGGAAATTGAGGAGTAAGCAATTTTCCGTTTGAGGTTTCTTTGAGCAAAGGAAGTTAGGGCAGCGTAGATGATATTAGTAACGCCAAGAATTACTAACACTGGCGCAAATAAAGCATGAGCATCGGGAAGCATTCCGGCGTTCATGCGAATTAAGGCGTAACCACCCATTTTGAGCAAAATTCCTGCCAGCAACATATGCACGGGCGCGGTGGCTTCACCATGAGCATCTGGTAGCCAAGTATGTAGGGGGAAGATGGGGAGTTTGACGGCGTAAGCAATTAGTAATGCACCATACATCCAGAGTTGGAAATTGACGGCATAATTCTTAGCGGCGATCGCTCTCATATCAAAAGTGACTGTATCGCCGTAAAATGCCATTGCTAAGGCAGCAACTAGAATAAACAGCGAACCGCCTGCGGTGTACAAAATAAACTTAGTAGCCGCATATAGCCGCTTCTTACCGCCCCAAATTGAAAGTAGTAGGTAAACTGGAATTAATTCTAGTTCCCAAACTAGGAAAAACAGCAGCATATCCTGTACGGCAAATACAGCAACTTGACCGCCGTACATTGCCAGCATCAAAAAATAAAACAGCTTCGGCTTAAGAGTTACAGGCCAAGCTGCTAACATTGCCAGCGTTGTAATAAAGCCAGTAAGAATTACCAATGGCATTGATAAGCCATCAACACCCACTGACCAATTCAAATCTAGCTGAGGAACCCAAGGGTAGCTTTCTACAAGTTGCAAATTAGGGTTAGTAAAGTCGTACTGGGTATAGAAAGCGTAAACGATGATGGCAAAGTCGATCAGTCCAATAATTAAGGCATACCAGCGTACAGTCTTACCATCTTTATCTGGTATGACTGGAAGCAGTAGCGAGGCTGCTATTGGAAACAAAATTATAAAAGTCAGCCAAGGAAAATTAGCTGTATTCATGGTGAATTCAGAACAATTTGAACTTAAATCAGTTTGAGTTTTGAATGCGAGTATACAGGCAGGTAATGCCTTGTCCCTACTCTTTTCAGTAATAAATTTCTTAAGAGGGAAATTTATCTGAGATTAATTAATGCAAAAGGCAGGGTCAACCCCTGCCCTTAAAGCTACTCTCAAGGTAGGGAAAAATTCTCCCCAATAATGATGATCTAAGTTAAGCCAAACACAATTACAAAGGCTAGAACTGCACCAAACACAATCAGGGCATAGAATTGAGCGCGACCTGTCTCGAAGTATTTCAGACCTTCACCGCTTAACAAAGTGACTAACCCTGTGAGGTTAACCGCGCCATCGACAACTCGAAAATCTACTTCCATCACTTGTCTGGCTAACCTACGACTGCCTTGAATGAACAGGCTGTTGTAAACTTCGTCAAAATACCACTTGTTCAGAGACAAATTGTAGAAGAAAGGAATCTTAGCTGCGATCGCACTAGGATCAATTTTCCTTCCCATATACATCAGTGAAGCCAAAGTAATCCCAATTAAGGAAACTCCGACTGAAGCACCTGCCAAAATTATAAATTCTGTCCAATCAAACTCAGCCGCGTGTTCCAAAACTTCAGTAACGCCTGCTGTTGGAGGATGAATAAATTCCTCAAAGTAGTTATTAAAAGGTGTTCCCAGCAACCCAATCAGTGCTGAAGGCACAGCCAAAACCACCAGTGGCAAAGTCATTGTCCAAGGAGACTCATGGGGATGCTCACTATGACCAGCATGGGAATCGTGGCTTTCGTTGTCTAGTGCTTTCAACTCTCTAGTATCCATCGCACCAGGTCCAAAGGCGGGTTGAGCATTACCAGCAACACCTGCTAAAAGCTGTTGGCGGATTTCTGAATCATTCCCGCGAAACTTACCTTCAAATGTTCTGAAATACATTCTGAACATATAAAAAGCAGTGATTCCAGCAGTTACCCAACCAATACCCCATAAAACCGGGTTAGCGGCATAAGCAGAACCTAGAATTTCATCTTTTGACCAAAAACCTGCAAACGGGGGGATACCAGAAATAGCCAACGTCCCCACCAAAAATGTTAAGGCGGTCATGGGCATATATTTCCGCAAACCACCCATCATCCGCATATCTTGTGCTAGTGCTGGATCGTGACCCACAACACCTTCCATGCCGTGAATCACAGAACCAGAACCTAAAAAGAGCATCGCCTTAAAGTAGGCGTGAGTCATCAGGTGGAACAATCCAGCACTGTAAGCACCAATACCCATCGCCATCACCATGTAGCCTAGCTGAGACATGGTGGAATAAGCCAAGCCTTTCTTAATGTCGTTTTGGGTAATAGCAGTTGTAGCACCGACAAATGCGGTAACAGCACCAGTCCAAGCGATGACATTCATCACCGATGGAATTCCGTCAAACACAGGATACATCCTGGCAATTAGGAAAACACCTGCTGCTACCATTGTGGCGGCGTGAATTAACGCAGAAATCGGCGTAGGACCTTCCATCGCGTCTGGTAGCCAAACGTGCAGGGGAACTTGAGCCGATTTAGCTACAGGTCCCATAAATACTAAAACTGCAAACAAAGCAGCTAGAAAGCTGCTGATATAACCTGCTTCTACAAAAGCTTGCAGGTGAGCGCCCATGACATCAAATTCAAAGCTGCCAGTCGCCCAATACAGCCCTAATATCCCTAATAGCAAACCAAAGTCACCAACACGGTTAGTAACAAAAGCTTTCTGACAGGCATCTGCGGCTGCTTTGCGGTCATACCAGAACCCGATTAGCAGGTATGAACACATACCGACGAGTTCCCAAAAAATATACACCTGCACTAGGTTTGGGCTGATTACCAAACCTAACATTGATGAACTAAATAAACTCAGATAGGCATAAAAACGTACATAACCTGGATCGTGAGCCATGTAGCCATCGGTGTAGATCATTACCAGCAAGGCAACAGTGGTGACAATCACCAACATCACTGCTGTTAAATGATCGATCGTGTAGCCCATTGTCAGGTGAAAATTTCCTGCGGCTGCCCATTCTAGAGAATAGGTATAGGACGGATGTCCCTGAATTTGACTCCAAAGCAACCCAAAAGATAAGGCTGTTGCTGCCCCCATCAGGGACACTATTAAAACAGCGTTCAACTGTCGTAAATTGTTAGTTGCTTTGTTGAATGATATTAGCCCCAAGCCGACAAGCATAGCCCCAGCTAGTGGCAATGCTGCGATCAGCCAGGCATACTGATAGATCAGTTCCATCACAAACGTATACTTTATATTTCTTTACTATTTTGCCAATACCGTTCACATTGTTACACATACATCAGTGAAAAGTACTTATACCTAAATTGGGGAATTAGAAAAGAAACTACTATTTAGCAGAATTCAGGAAGTAAATGTCAGGATATAGAAGGATTTGGGAAAATTTCAACTCTAACTGTTACAGGATTTTGAGGTTATTTCTCAATTTTCCGGCTTTTTTGACAAATAGCTTTTTTTCTGACTTGAGGCGTGAGTCTTATTTTTATTTCTGTTGGTGTATGCCCTAAAAATAAAACTACCGATAGAGAGAAATTTGTTTTTATCTATCGGTAAGCCTAATTTTAACTAATTAAATTAAGGATTGAGGAAAAGCTAAAAGCTTAACCATCACCTTTAAACGGTAGTTACCAGGGTACTTAGCATCATTTTTTTGATCGCTTTTTGTAAATCATCTCGCCCATGAAAACCTTCAAGGCGATGAACTACCTGACCATGCTCAAATAAAATTAGAGTTGGTAAGGTGGTTAGGCGATAGGTATTTGCTAGTTTTAAACTCTCGTCGGCGTTGATGCTAACTAATTTAACGTTTTGTCCTGATTCCGCCTGAAATCTGATTAATATCGGGCTAATTAGGCGACATAAGCCACACCAAGGAGCCCAAAAATGAACCAGTACTGGGGTGGAGGATTCTAAAACTTCTTGTTTAAAAGTCCGCTCGTTAACAGACAGTACCATGACCCCTCAATATTTTATGAGTTTTTACTATTTACTTGGGATCATGCTACATCCAAATTGGGTTCAGGTGAGCAAAATTAACTTTTCGCTACCAATTAACATTTGCTGTCGCTTGGATCAAGAGGGGATGCGCCCACCAAAACAGTAAGACAAAGGCTGTTACTCCCAGGTAAGCAGGGCGAATAAATTCCTGCCATTTCAAGGTTTGCCGCCCTTGGATCACTGCTAGAAAGGGAATTACTGATGTGCGTGCTTTGACAGTTTCAAAGGCTTCACCGTAACGAGCAAGAAGACGGCGATCGCCATGCCATACTGCAAATAAGTGGTGTAATACTAGCCCCATCGAAGTAAGTAGGGTGAATGTAGTACCAATCCAAAGGGTGTGAGCGATACACCAAATCACTTGTCCTACCATTTGCGGATGTCTGGAAATCCTGATAATGCCAGTTTCAAACAGGTGAACTTGTGGCTTTTGGAGCGCAGCAACTTCTAGTAAGTTAAAGGTCGCTGGGTAAAGAAATATGAAGGAAATTGCTGAAAGTACCCAGACGAGCGATCGCACACCGACAACACCCTGAACTTGCCACAGTTGCAAACCATCGTAACGGTGGTTAAAGAAATAAATAATTAGTACAGTAGCCAAAGGTAAGCTAACTAAAGCAAACAAAACTCTATACA
>JBARVL010000231.1:0-6144 GCA_049646245.1 Crinalium sp.
GGCGATCGCACATTCGCATTTATCATCCGTCTCAGGTTTAATCTCGTTCCCAGGTTGGAACCTGGGAACGAAACGGTCGAGGAACCCTGCCTCGGACTTTAGCAATGGTGCAAGATCTGAGTATAAAAAACTAAATTTTGACGTAAATTAATGTAAACAAATAAGTTATTTTCCGAAAAATCTTAGTTTGGCAGTGAGGAATAACAAAACTAAGTGTAGGAATTGATGAAACGCTTTCATAGCCATCTAACTGCGGATGAATGGCAAAGCATTTTTAGTATCTGCTTGCTGATTATCGCTTGGCTATATGCCAATATGCGATCGCTCCAATGGTTATTTTATGCCCTCACGCAAGCATCCAGCTTAAATCTAGCCGTGATGGGCATTGTGCTAACAGCTTTGGTAGTACAACTCAGACATCATCAACAAAATCAGTCCGCAACTCGCCCGTATTTTATATTTCCTACACTTAGACTAGCACCGTTGCTACTGATGCTAGGTTCACAGTTAAGTGCGATCGCACTTAGTTGGATTCTCGACTTAGAACAGTTAACAGTCTTATTATTCATCTTAGGAAGTTATGGACTCTGCGGTTTATTTATTGAGCCATCAATTTGGCGCAAAAATTTACCTGCTGCTGCCTTAATTGCTTGTATTTTGCCTTTTGGTTCGCAATTTAATAGTGGTTTAGGAATGCCAGCTAGAATTCTCACAGCTAATGCTGTTGAAAAGTTGCTTTTGGCTTTGCACATTAACGCTATTTCTTCTCACGAAATTATTCTTTTAGAAAACGGAATTGCTCATGTAGATCTACCATGTAGCGGTGTTAAAAGTATGTGGACAGGGACGGTTTTTCTTTTAGCTGTAACTTGGCTGGAAAATCGCTTTATCGGAATAAAATGGTTATTCATTTGCTTGATAAATTTATTATTATTGATTTCAGCAAATACTCTCCGAGTGGTAATTTTAATATTAGCTAACTATACTTTTAACCAACCCCAAATTGCTCAAGTATTACATTTATCTTTAGGAATTATCGGTTTTATTTTTGCTTGTGGCTTGACATGGTTAATGTTGCGAACAGTTTCCCAACATGAGCAGATAGAATGTATTCAGGAAAAACAGCAAGTCAACAAAAGACAACAAATCTTATTAAAAAAACTTTATCCTGGCAAAATGCTGGTTGTTACTGTAATTGTAACGGCGCTATTATTCAGTTCGCAATTGCAGTATAGTCCGAATAATATATTGGCGATCGCACCTCGAAACTTTAGCCCAGAAATATTAGCTCAACCTATTCCTTTAACAGCATCTGAACAAAAATTCTTTACTAATCAAGTTAACCCAACTATTGCCGAAAAATACAATTTTAAGTTTCAAAATATTTCTGGTTCCTTCTTATTAGTTTTTAGCAAATCGTGGCAAGCTTTTCATTCACCTGAACTCTGCTTAACTGGCAATGGCTTAAAAGTAGATACCATGAAAAAATCGCAATTAACTTCTGATATTTTAGGACGCTGGCTGGATTTACAAAACGGTCAACTTTCTGCTGCTTATTGGCTACAATCAAAAATTTTTACGACAGATGATTTATTGTTTTACATCAAAAATAAAATTTTTCATAAAAATCAAGATGGCGTGCTAGTTTCAATTCTGTTTGATCGAGCTTCCACACCAGATCATCCTCAAATCCGTAATTTTCTCACAACTATCTACAACGATATTAACCTTAGTTTAACTGGAGAGCCGCAGTGAAAAAACTTTTGTCAAAGCTATTTCAAAGTATATTCTGGATCTGGAATCTTACCTTTCTTACCGTTGTCTACTTAGGAATTTTACCACAAGTTGGAGTGGTATTAATTGAAGGAACATTTAGAGGTTTTGTTTCGATTGATTTATTGTTCACGCTCATAGCATTAATAACCATTCCCAGCGTTTGTAGTATAATTGGATACCGTTTAAGGACAGAACCCAATAAATTAATCCGGTTATTTTATGGAATAGAAGCACCCTTTTTCGTACTGTGTCTGCTGCGTTTATTTTTAATTAGAGAAATAACTCCGGCAAGCGCCCAAATTTTAGGCACAATAATTATCTGTGTGCTGGCTTTCCTAATTGAAATTCTTTACGGATACGCAGAAAACAAGCGAAGTATCGCTTGGATACAGTTAATTTGTCATTGCTTTATGCTAGTAGCTGGAATTTGGGTAGGATTGCTACTAACCTTTTATGTTGTTCCCTTAGTACCAGTTCTAATTGTAGGATTTTTTAAATTAGTAGGGGAATTTTTAAAGTTTGACTGGGTGCAACAAATTAGGTATATTTCTCCCTTCAGATTTGAATCATTGATTGCTTTTTGGTGGATATCATTATCATTGCTACTGTGTGCATTTACCGCTACATTGTTTGTAGCAATGCCATTTGTGTTAGCAGGTTTATATATTCAATCTTACCGCCGCATTCTACTAGCTTTTGCTGCTCAATATGGAGCAAAGTCTACTTATATTAGTTCCATTGCTATAGTTACAGCTTGGACAATCATTTTCACGGGATTACAGCAACAGCCACAAATAGAAGCATTTAAACTGCTACAAAGTCCCCCAACAAACGATCGCGATCGCCAAACCATTTTAGCTGATTCAAATATCATTAAAGAGGGATTAGTAAACGCTTACTTATCTTCTTATCGTTATCTCAGTTCTAAATCTGAGAATAACCATATTTTCGAGATATATAAAACAGTATTGCTGATGCCAGATAATGCTGCCTTATTTTTCCAAAATAGCTACAATTATCTGATGTCTCCCTTTTTATATCAGGGGAAACGATCAGATGTTGAAAAAGCGGAAAAACTCTATGCTGAATTTTTTGATCTCCCAATTCAAAAAGCAGAGCGCATAGCAATTCAACACGCTTTACAATCTACCTATAACCGAGATGAAGCTAAAGCGGGATTACTCAATATTAACCAGCAAAAGGTATTATTAGCTGAACAAAAAATCACAGTTAAACCGCAAGGTGATTGGGCTGATATTGAGCTTTATGAAGTATACGAAAATCAAACTTCTGATAATCAGGAAGCATTTTATTCATTCTCGTTACCAGAAAGTGCAGTAATTACAGGTTTATGGTTAGGTAATAGCGATAAATTAAATGAACGTTATCCCTTTGTTGTATCTCCGCGTGGTGCTGCCCAAAAAGTATATACTGAGCAAGTGCAACGACAAGTCGATCCGGCATTGTTAGAGCAAGTTGGAACCCGCCATTATCGCTTGAGAGCATTTCCTGTACCTGCAAAAACGTGGCAAGAAATTAATCCTCAACAACCAACAAAACTGCATTTGTGGCTAACTTATAAAGTCATGCAACAACAGCAGGGTTGGGCATTACCTCAATTAGGAGAAAAACGCAATGTCTTTTGGACAAATCAAACTCAACGCTTAATAAATGGCGAAAAAATTGCCAGTTTTCAAGATAATTGGCTACCAGCTTTTATACCTACAAAGACAGCATTTAAGCCCCAACTTCATCAAGTAAGTTTTACTGAAGGTTATCGCATCACAGCGAAACCTTTCAATAATACTGATAGTTATTTACCCCAAAATCAGCGATTTGCTATAATATTAGATGGTTCTCGTAGTATGGGAACACATAGTCAGCAGGTTAAACAAACTTTTGCGTGGTTACAAGCCAAAGGTTTTGCTGATAATAAGTTAATTAATAATGATGCAGATCTCTACATTACCAGTGCTGTTGGTGCTAAACCTCAGCGTATTGACGATCTCGGTAAATTTAGTCCAGATCAGATCGTTTTTTATGGTACTGTGCAATTTAAACAAATCCTAGAACAGTTTAATCAGTTGCGTGGTAATACGCCTTATGATGCTGTTTTACTGGTGACAGATGAGGGTAGTTATGAGTTATCTAAGGATGAATCTGTGGTATCTACCCCTGCGCCTTTATGGATGGTACATTTAGGGGGAAAATTACCGCCAGCTTATGATGATGCTACTTTAAAAGCAATGCAAGATAGTCGGGGTGGGGTAGCTACAGAAATTTCTGAAGTAATTCAACGCATTGCGACTCAGGCAAAATTAGGTGAATCTACGATCGCAGTTGTGGATAATTATGCTTGGCAGATACAATCATTACCCGAAAATAATACAATACAATTCAACCCAGACAATTTTGCACCAGTAGCAGCACGATATTTAGTGCAAGGATTGAGTAAACAAGGCGATAAATTAGCGCAACTTGATAGTATTCATGGTATCGCTAAAAAGTTTGCGATCGCTACTCCTTATTCTTCTATGATTGTCTTAGTGAACGATCGCCAAAAAGAAGCACTAAAAAAAGCAGAACAAGCAAGCGATCGTTTTAATCGTACAGTAGAAACTGGTAAAGAAACGTTAACTAAACCTAGCAATCCTCTGACTGTTTCTGGTGTTCCTGAACCTGAAGAATGGATGTTAATTGGGATAGCTGCGATCGCACTTATATTTATCTCCAAGCAAAAAAAACTGCAAAAAAACTAACTCAAAATATCCTCAAACCATTGTTCAATGCGATCGCCCATTGCCATCATTGAATATTCTCTCTCCGCTTCTTGGTGACAAGCAACGCGATCAATTTCATCTATGTTTTTAATCGCTTCTACCAACCCAATTACACTATCTGGTTCCACCAAAAAACCTGTTTTACCATCTTTAACTATTTCTGATGGTCCACCTCTACGGTAAGCAATTACAGGTACTCCACAAGCTAATGCTTCAATAACCACATTGCCAAAAGCTTCCACCCAGCGAGGAGTTACCAACATTGCTTTACATTTACCTAGTTCTTTTTGTAACTGTTCTGTTGGTAAAAATCCCAGATATTGTATAGGGGCATTAGCATATTTTTGGCAAATTTGTTGCCAGTATTCCTCATCCTGAATTTTTCCTAATATTTTTAAAGGAATACCTGTAATTTCAGCAACAGCAACAGCATCCTCCAAACCTTTTTCTGGCGCAATTCTACCCACCCAAGCTAAACAATTATCTGGTTTAGCACAGAAATTGTACAGCGATAAATCAAAACCATTTCCTAAACAGCGATGCTGACTACCAAAAGAAAAAGTTGCTGCTTGTACGCGACTGTGAAAAGCAATGTTTTTAGGAAACTTATTTGCTACCTGTTCAATAATCTGATCCATTGCATCAGTTAAAGAACCCATACTGATTAAATGGGCAATGGGACAAGTAAAAAAAGAACTTAGGTAAAAAGGCAACCAATCGTAAGCAAAATTAACAATCAAATCATAGTCTGCTTGCACTTGTCGCGCATAGTCCCACATATTTGCCAACACAGAATTGTGTGGCATGATAATGAGGTCATTACGTGGTTGAGTTTGGGCGCTAGTTTGTAACTCTCCGGCGATCGCAATTATCGGTAGTGTTCCTAAAATAGAGCCTTCGGGAGCAACAATTTTTAAATTATGACCCCGCCTTAACATTTCTTCAGCAATATTTTTAACAGTTAATTCTACCCCGCCCCCCATTCCTGAACCAAGTGAACCAACAGGACTAGATATAAATAGTAAATTAAGTGATTTAGCTGTATTAATAGTCACGTTTACTTTGACGCGCCATGGCGCGTCTCTACAATAATACTTATAAAGATGAATTTTCGGCGGAATTGCCATAATTAGGAAAATGCCCATTATCAACACCGGATGCCGCACGAATGCGATTTAACTGACTTAATGCCCACTCTGCCGTTTCCTGTACATCACTATCTTGATCATCAGCCGCGTGCAACAAAAGTTGATTGATTTGAGATAATGACTCATAAACTCTAGTTAAATCCCGAATAGCATTTTTCCGTACCTCAGCATTTTCATCTTGTAGCGAGATAGCTAATGCCCTGTTCATAGGTTTGAGAGTGCGAATACCTATTTGTGAAAGTGCCTCTAGAATTAAGCTACGCTGTGTAGAATCAGAATCAATCATCAAATCTAGCAGTGGTTGAACTGCCCGCGAATCTCCCCGTTGAGCCAATTCCCAGATAGCTTTGCGTCGCTTACTTTGATTGGGTTCGCGCAAATCTTGAATTAATTCATCATTTATATTAATTTTTGGTAAGCGAGTAGTTTGTTCAACAACT
>JBARVL010000232.1:0-9073 GCA_049646245.1 Crinalium sp.
GGAGGGAGGAGGGAGGAGGGAGGAGAGAGGAGAGAGGGGTTGATAACTTTTCTATAAAATAAAAATGTACAAGTTTCTTTGCACCTTAACTTAATTCAAGGTAAATTTTTACAAACAATAGTTAAAATTTTATATACATTCCGGGCTTTCATCTGTAGATAAAGTTGAATAGACTATAAATCATGGTATTTTTTTGGCATTTTGGCTTTTATAGGTTATATTTTTAGCTTAATCAATGTGAAAATGTAAAATTTAAACATTAATTATTTATCCAGGGTCAATAATCAAGAAAATATTACCATATCTAATCACCACTAAAATTAGCGTAATTAAACTCTATGTCTATTGTTAATCAGTTAACTAAAACTGGTAATCAACAACAAACACGCCCTGTTTTGGTGGTTGAAGATCCCAAAGGCAAACGGATAATTAATCTGGATAAAAATATTTATTCACTAGGTCGCAGTTCCTTAAATTCTATTGTTATTCGTTCGCGGCTTGTTTCTCGCCATCATGCAACACTACTGCGTGTTACTGATACAGAAAATGATGCTTATTTATTTCAAATAATTGATGGAAATTTACAGGGAGAACATAGCACTAACGGTCTAATTATTAATGGTAAACAGTGTTGGTCAAAAGCTCTACAACATAAAGACTTAATTTTGTTTGGAGGTAATGCTCAAGCTAGTTTTTTTGTAGTTGATGCTAATTTATCAGATGACGATATTTTTGAATATTGTGAAATAGAAAAAGAACTTAAGTATCAATCTTTCGCTAACGAGACATTTGAAACATTAACTATAGATGATCTTGATGTTGCTTCTTATAGTGAAGCATCATTATTGAGACTTGCTTCTTTCCCTGAGCTTTTACCTACTCCGATTATTGAATTTGATTTACAGGGCAAAATTACCTATTGTAACCCTGCTACACTTTTGAAATTTCCAGATATTCAGGAATTAAGGCTTAATCATCCCATATTAATAGGAATACTCTCAGTAGTTCAAGATGAAAAAAATGATTTTTTTGTCAGAGAAGCCGAAGCTAATAATGCGGTATTTGAACAATCTGTTCACTATATTGCTGAAAGTAATTTAATTAGAGTTTATTTATTTGATATTACTGAACGCAAACAAGCAGAAAAAGAACGCGAACAACTACTTATTCGTGAGCAAGCAGCACGCACGGAAGCTGAAGCAGCTAATCGCATGAAAGATGAGTTTCTGGCTACACTTTCCCATGAACTTCGTACTCCTTTAAATGCTATGATTGGATGGACAAGTTTGCTGCGTAGCCGAAAATTAGATGAGCAAACTGTCACCCGTGCGGTTGAAACAATTGATCGTAATACTAGATCTTTGGCACAACTAATCGAAGATGTTCTAGATGTTTCAAGAATTATTAGAGGTAAGCTACGCTTAAATGTTCGTCCGCTAAAACTGATTCCTATAATTGAGGCGGCGATAGAAACTATACGCCCTGCGGCGGAGGCAAAAAATATTCAAATTGAATGCTTTTTTGACGCGGCTGTACCACCAATTTTAGGTGATGCGAATCGTTTACAACAAGTTGTGTGGAATTTGCTTTCTAATGCAGTTAAGTTTACACCCCAATCTAGTCGCGTTGAAGTTAGGCTGCTATTGAGTACGGATACAGAATTGCCAGGTAGTTATGCTCAAATTCGGGTAAGCGATGCGGGTATAGGAATAAATCCTGATTTTTTACCTCATGTATTCGATCGTTTTAGTCAAGCAGATAGTTCTACTACCAGGGCGCATGGTGGGCTAGGATTGGGGTTAGCGATCGTGCGACACTTAGTAGAATTGCAAGGTGGAACTGTCACAGCAGAAAGTGCCGGGGAAGGATTAGGAGCAACTTTTATCGTAAATTTGCCCTTAATAGCGGAAAATCAAGAATTAGCAGTAGCTACTCCAGAAGCAGAAAGTACTACTACGCCTCATGTAGTTCCGAGTCATGCTGCTGTGCGATCGCTCTTTGGTTTACGGGTGCTAGTAGTAGATGATCAAGCTGATACACGCGAGTATCTAATTACCATGCTGCACGAATACGGCGCTGAGGCAACAGCAGTAGAAACGGTAAGTCAAGCACTCGAAACACTACAACATTGGAAGCCAAATGTTTTAATCAGCGATATCGGAATGCCTGGAGAGGATGGCTACGCACTGATTCGCAAAATTAGGGCATTGAGTACAGAGGAAGGAGGGAATATTCCAGCGATCGCACTCACAGGTTATGCTAGTGCAAGCGATCGTACACAAGCCTTAGTAGCAGGCTTTCAAATCCACGTTCCCAAGCCGATTGATGCAGTTGAGTTAGCTGTAGTGGTTGGGAAACTTACCGGAAGAATCATAAATTAACAGGACTTACTTGTAGATCCCCCTAAATCCCCCTTTTTAAGGGGGACTTTGAATTTCCCCCCTTTTTAAGGGGGGTTAGGGGGGATCTAGGTTTTAGCCATGAGAGTATGTAATTCCTAAAATTAACTATTTTTTACAAAACCCCATAATCCCCTGTTTATCGAGGTAAATAGGGAAAAATTAAATTTCAGCCAGAGATAATTCATCTCACTAATTATCGGCATTTTGCACGATTACTGGATTTCTAACTAGCCTGAAAATAAATCACACTATCGTCTCTAGCTAAAGCATCTGCCTATCACTACCTGCTAAATAACCTAGACATCTAGAGAGTTTTACTAACTCTTAGCTCTAAAAATACATATCCAATTTCAGGGTAAATCTGACTTGAATAACTTCTCTCAGCCTATATTTTTATATTGTACCGGATTTATAGTAAAAAATATACAAATTTTGATAAAAAACTTAATAAAAGTATAAAAGAGACATTTAATTGATTATTGCTGCGAATGATTAGTAATTTTATCTTTTAAACTCAGATACACTTAAGCAAGTGCTTTCTTTTGTTCTTAAATTGGACAATAATTCATTTCAGCGACCTGATACACAAAGCAACATTAAAGCGACCTGATTAAGAAAACCTCATAGGAGACAAACGAGCGTGAAATTAGCAGTTTATGGAAAAGGCGGTATTGGTAAATCTACAACTAGCTGTAATATCTCAGTAGCCTTGGCGCGTCGCGGTAAGAAAGTTCTGCAAATTGGTTGTGATCCAAAACACGACAGCACATTTACCCTGACAGGTTTCCTCATCCCTACAATTATTGATACCCTTCAAGAAAAGGATTATCACTACGAAGACGTTTGGCCTGAAGACGTAATATATAAAGGTTATGGTGGTGTTGACTGCGTAGAAGCAGGTGGCCCTCCGGCTGGTGCAGGTTGTGGCGGTTATGTAGTTGGCGAAACCGTTAAGCTGCTGAAAGAACTTAATGCCTTTGACGAATACGACATTATTCTGTTTGACGTATTGGGTGACGTAGTATGTGGTGGCTTTGCCGCGCCTCTCAACTATGCTGATTACTGCTTAATTGTCACAGACAATGGTTTTGATGCTTTATTTGCAGCTAACAGAATTGCTGCATCTGTGCGAGAAAAAGCCCGTACCCACCCATTACGCCTTGCTGGTTTAATTGGCAACCGTACTTCTAAACGGGATTTAATTGACAAGTATATTGATTCAGTCCCCATGCCAGTATTAGAAGTATTGCCTCTGATTGAAGATATTCGCGTATCTCGCGTTAAAGGCAAGACATTGTTTGAAATGGCAGAAACTGAACCCTCACTTAACTACGTCTGCGACTACTACCTGAATATTGCAGACCAAATTCTAGCTAAACCTGAAGGTGTGGTTCCCAATGACTCACCTGACAGAGAATTATTCTCCTTACTGTCTGACTTCTACCTCAATCCTACTCAACCTAAAACTGAGGAAGAACACTTAGATTTGATGATGGTTTAATATTCACACCCCGTCGCCCGCACCCTCAAGGGTGGGGCTACACGAACAAAGTCCGCCTGCGCGGACTTAAGAAAAAATAAACTTCTTGCCTAAGTGGATACCTTTGCGTACCTTTGCGTTAAAAAAATCAACCCTTACTTCTGCAAGAAGTTAATTACATAATCCCAAATTTAAGAGGAAAAAATTTACATGACGGTTGCAACAGAACCACAAGGTTTAAATTTTGAGTGTGAAACTGGAAATTATCATACATTTTGCCCGATTAGCTGCGTAGCATGGCTCTATCAGAAGATTGAAGATAGTTTCTTCTTAGTAATTGGTACTAAGACTTGTGGCTACTTCTTGCAAAATGCGATGGGCGTAATGATTTTCGCTGAACCCCGTTATGCGATGGCGGAGTTAGAAGAAGGCGATATTTCCGCACAGTTGAATGATTATGAAGAATTAAAGCGACTGTGTTTGCAGATTAAACGCGATCGCAATCCTAGTGTAATTGTCTGGATTGGCACTTGCACCACCGAAATCATCAAGATGGATTTAGAAGGTTTAGCACCTAGATTAGAATCTGAAATCGGTATTCCCATTGTTACCGCTCGTGCTAACGGTTTGGATTATGCTTTTACCCAAGGGGAAGATACGGTATTAGCAGCGATGGCTGCCCGTTGTCCTGAGAAGGCTCCTATGGTAGAAGGAGAGAAGAAAGAAAAAAATGCGATCGCATCCTTACTCAACTTCGGCAAAAAGAAAGAAGATATTGCCACCGAAGAATCAGAATATGTCAAGCATCCTCCGCTAGTTTTATTTGGTTCTTTACCTGACCCAGTTGTTACTAACCTAACGCTGGAACTAAAAAAACAAGGCATTAAAGTTTCTGGTTGGTTGCCCTCCAAGCGTTATACAGAATTGCCTGTTTTAGAAGAAGGCTACTATGTTTCTGGCGTTAACCCCTTCCTCAGCCGTACCGCTACAACATTAATGCGTCGTCGCAAGTGTAAACTCATAGGCGCACCATTCCCTATTGGACCAGATGGTACTCGTGCTTGGATTGAAAAAATCTGCTCAGTGTTCAATATTGAACCCAAAGGTTTAGATGAACGGGAAGCACAAATTTGGGCTAGTGTAGAAGATTACGTTAAGCTACTTCGTGGTAAGTCTGTTTTCTTAATGGGCGACAACTTACTAGAAATATCCTTAGCACGTTTCTTAATTCGTTGCGGTATGACTTGTCCAGAAATCGGTATTCCTTATATGGATAAGCGTTATCAAGCTGCCGAATTAGCAATGCTGGAGAAAACTTGCCATGAAATGGGTGTACCGACACCAAGAATTGTGGAAAAACCAGACAACTACAACCAAATTCAGCGCATTCACGAATTGCATCCTGATTTGGTAATCACTGGTATGGCTCACGCTAACCCCTTAGAAGCGCGTGGGATTAATACTAAGTGGTCAGTTGAGTTTACTTTTGCTCAGATTCACGGCTTTACAAATACCCGTGACATTTTAGAGTTAGTAACTCGTCCATTACGTCGGAATAACAACCTGAAAGATTTAGGTTGGGATAAGTTGGTGAGGGAAGAAGCGAAGATTTAACCTCACTATCTAGCCCTTTCCGTATATGGAGAGGGGAGTAAGAATTAAATTATATATGTAAGAGCGATCCAGTGCGATCGCTCTTTGCATTAATAATGATTCAAAAAAACCTTAATTTTAATGAAAAGTAGTAGGCGTTAGGACAGCACAATAGACTTATGAGTGAGGGTCTTTCATAAGCTATCCTGAAATTGTCACCTCTACTATTTTTAATAATCTAAAAACTGTATGGTAACACCTTCTAAAAGCCAAAGTGAGGAAATGCTCAAGTGGCTAAACCATAACCGCCAGATGTTATTAGATTTATATAAAAATCAATATATCGCTTATAACGCACATCGCTTAATTGCTCATAGTGAAAATTTACAGGAAGTTTTGCAGTTAGCAGAAGCTTCAAAAGAGAATTTTGCAATATACTTAGTTCCACGCCGTACTGCTTCTATCCAAATTTTACCAATTCGCTTTGGTACAGTTGCTCGTCATGATTGGCAACCCAATTATCATGTGAAACTTAAACATCGAGAGCTAGAAATATCTACCACTATGTTAGTAGACTCTGGCGCTGAACTAAGTTTGATTTCATTCAAAGTAGGTCAAGATTTAGGCTATGCTTTAGCCGATGGGGAATCAATTTTATTAGCAGAAACGATAGGCGGTAGAGTTGAATATGTTTTACGCAATGTTGAAATGACAATTAATGAACATACCTTTCTTGCTCCTACAGCATGGTTACAAAATCATACAGGTGGAGAACAATTACTCTTGGGAAGAGAGGTTGTATTTGATAAGTTTGATATTGAGTTTATACAAGCTGAGGAGCAAATTATTTTTAGATGGCGTGAATAGTAGAATTAATTAGGTTTGGTGTAGGGACAAAGCCCAACCATTTCAATACTAATTACACATAAAAAAACCTAAGTAAATCTAATTTAATTAACAATAATTCCAAATTTTAATAACATCCTGGTGTAGTGCAATTCAGCCCAGTATTGCTTGAGGACAAGGCTTGCATTAGATTGACTAGCTTAAAAATTGAAGGCTCTAAGCTCATAATGGTATTAATAGTAATTTGGGATATATTAGCATGACTTTAAAAGAGCGATTATAAGTTTTTTGGTCAAAAAATTTAGCTAGTTAGATTGTTTGATAAATAAGCGTGCGATCGCACATTCAGTGCAAATTAACGATACCCTATAAATAAACAAGCTACGGCTGTTTGCATCAATAAAATTATGACCTTCTTCACCCTAACCTTACCAGATACCCTCAAGCTGACAGATGAGCAATTTTTTGAGCTTTGTCAGAATAACCGCGATTATCAAATTGAGCGCACAGCATCAGGAGAATTGCTGATTATGCCACCCACAGGTAGCGATACAGGCAGACGTAATTTTGAGCTTATAGTACAACTGGGATTATGGAATAAAAGCCATAATCTAGGAGTTGCCTTTGACTCTTCAACTGGGTTTAAATTGCCTAATGGTGCAGATCGTTCTCCTGATGCTTCTTGGGTAAAAAAAGAAAGATGGGAAGCTTTAACCCCTGAACAACAAGCAAGATTTGCTCCCTTATGTCCTGATTTTGTGGTGGAATTATGTTCTCCTAGTGATTCCATAGAAAAAGGACGTGCAAAAATGAGGGAATATATTGAGAACGGCGCTCTTTTGGGATGGATGCTCGATCGCAAAAATCAGCAGGTAGAAATTTATCGTTCTAATACTGAAGTTGAGATATTACAATCTCCCACAACCCTATCAGGAGAGGATGTATTACCAGGATTTGTATTGAATCTTAAAGATATTCTTTAATTTTACTGATAGTTAATAAATGCTTGACTGAGCAGAGTTTATAATATGCGATCGCATACGCCTTGGCGATCGCCTACTTACTACTCTCTCCTCAATTAAAACCTATTCATTAAGTTAAATAAAGCTACCTTTACCCAAAAAATTAATAGCTAGACATAATAGGACATAGAACTAAAATGAGGTAATTATGGGCTTAGGTCTTCTTATTGATGGTAAATGGGTATCTGAACGTGAACAAGAAGATTCCCAAGGCAAATTCATCCGACCTGTAACAACTTTCCGCAACAAAATAACTGCTGATGGTTCTAGTGGATTTAAAGCTGAAGCTGGACGCTACCATCTCTATATTTCTTGGGCTTGTCCTTGGGCGCACCGCACCGCCATTATGCGGCAGTTAAAAGGACTTGAAGATGTTATTAGTATGTCAGTTGTTCACCCAGAAATATATGAAAATAGCTGGGAATTTTCATCAACTGATCCAGGGTGTATTCCTGATACCGTAAATCATGCTAGTGCGCTGTGGGAAATCTATCTCAAGGCAGATCCAAATTACGAAGGGCGGGTAACAGTTCCGGTACTTTGGGATAAACAAACTAACACGATTGTTAATAACGAATCCCGTGAAATTATTCGGATGTTGGATACAGAGTTTGGTGAGCTTGCCAAATCAGATGTAGACTTCTATCCCGAAGATTTAAGGGAAGTAATTGACAAAACTATCGACGAAATTTATCAACCGATTAATAATGGTGTTTACCGCGCAGGATTCGCTAGTACTCAAACAGCTTATGAAGAAGGTTTAACTGACTTATTTAATGCCTTAGATCATTGGGATGAGGTGTTAGGAAAGCAACGTTATCTGTGTGGCGATTCGCCTAACGGCGATAGCTTCGCTTCACGCATTACTGAAGCAGACTGGTGTATGTTTACCACACTATTACGCTTTGATGTCGTCTACTACGGTCACTTCAAATGTAACATCCGCCACATTTGGGATTACCCCAATCTGTGGAACTACTTTAAAGAACTATACCAAGTACCAGGAGTCAAAGAAACCTGCAACATTGACCACATAAAACGGCACTATTACAAGAGCCATAATAAAATTAATCCCACTCGGATTGTCCCCAAAGGACCAGAAATTGATTTTGGCACACCACACAATCGCGCCCAGAAAGTTGCTGTTGCAGCACTCTGATTAAATTTACATAATTTCTCAGATTGCACAGGTAATTAAGTAGGGCGGGTTTAATATATATTTTTGTAGGATACCTAGATAATTGTGAACCCGCCCCTACACTAAAAAAATCAAAACTAAAATCTCCCTCTCCGCTTAACAAAGTAACAATGTTAGGGCAGGGCTACTTCCGCAGTGACGAGAGAAAATAATTTAGGTAGGATTGCCTGTAGAAGAGTGAAAAAATTTGGGAAATTTCTCCTATGCTCCTCTGCCCCTCTGCCCCTCTGCCCTCCCAATTTTCTTTGACGACAATGAAACAGCCCTGCAATGTTAGGGGGGATGGCTTTTTTGTTTAATTAGGTTGGCATACTTACTTGCTAATTTCCCCTGCTTTCAGATCTGGTATGTACGCGACGCTTTGATTTGTGGGTGATAGGCTCTGTAAAGTTTTACAATACTGGCAAGTAAAAAGTTTATTTTTTGTTTAAATCCTGGAGCCGGATCTATGACATCATATGTAACCTCCTCTGCTAGAGCCGAGATGAGCGAACTCCGGCGTTTAAAAACTCTTTTACCGCCAGAGTTACAA
>JBARVL010000233.1:0-14138 GCA_049646245.1 Crinalium sp.
AGCACTTCCCACTCGTCAGTACCTATTAGTTTTCTATCTGCACCTAAGCGGGGGTCTGGGAATTCTTCGCCTGTAGCTTCTTTGTAAATACGAGGTAAGCTATCGTCAAATTCGTGTTTTTCTTCTAGCCAAATGCGTCTAATTTCACTTAGTTCTTCAAGAGTAATTAGGGTAATATCACGCATTTCTACGGGTGCAGTCTGACGGGCTTCTGTTTGCGCTTCTAATACTTTCCTCAGCCAATGTTCCCGCCATTCTTTTAAATAAGGACCATGAATTGGTGCAACTAAACTTTCGCCATCAACATCACGTACAAAAAGTTCGACTTTTCCATATATCCGGCGGAAGTCTCTTCTATCTCTATCATTCTCAATATCTAATTCATTACGAATATCTAATAGAGGCTGCATCCATTCTTTCTCTTCATCATTTTGAATCATTGCCTCCATAGATTTATCTTGGCTAACCATTGTGCAAACCCAGCATCCAAATCGGGAACTGCCACAGCTAGGGGTAGAGGTATCAACAACTAAGGGGCATTCATTATCTGCTGTTGCACCTCGATACATCGTAAATAAGTCTTTATTGCTATGTCCCCAAGGATTTTGCCATTGATTCAGATAAATCCATACTTCTTGAGTTTGCCAGTCTTGGATAGGGCTATAAATAAAAGAGTTAGGAAGGCTAGGACTTTGGTAAAGTATCGACTTTAAAGAGCTTACATTATTAGTGCGATCGCTAACTAAACCTCCTTCATGTTTTTTCATTGAAGTAGAGCGTCTAATACTTTCTGCTTTGCGAGTACCTAAGACAAGAATTACTTCACCATTTGCTCTTACTACATCACGAATAAAACGGTTAGAAGGCTGAATTTTTAAGCGTTCTGTACACCAGCGAAATCTGTTACGCGGTGAGGGATAGCCTTTGCCAATTAAATTTACCCAAAAAGTATCTTTAATTTCTGGATAAAGTAAATGTGGCTCTATTGGTAGTCCTTGAGCTTCAGCAGCTAATTTCAGGTGCGCTAATGATTTACGCACCCAAGCAGAAACTATCGGATTTTCTACTAATGTATCTGTTGTGATTACATAGATTTTTTTTGTCCGCTTTTCTGGAGGTAATGCAGCAATTGCATACCAAACAAGCTGCAATACTGCCCCGCTATCTTTTCCACCCGAATAACCTATAATCCAGGGTATTTCATCTAAACAATATAAAGCTTGAATTTCTTTGTTAAGTTCTTCGATATCTTCTACCAACTCCGCAACTGTACGCGGTGGGAATAACGACATCTGCTGTGTTTCTATCATAACTTTACACGCAATTTTTATTAAGGTCTAAACACATTGAGCCGATGCCACTCTAACGCATCAAGCCTTGGATAGTGTTGTTCAGAATTTGGTAATAGGATGGTTTCACCTCGAAAATCCTGCATTCGTTTAGCATTTGGTGAAATTTCTTCTAAATCACCAGCAACTATAATCTTGTATTTCTCATCTATGCCAAACCAACCTTGATCAAAAGCCCAGTGGTGATTTTTACACAATGAGATTCCATTATTAATGCGGCTATCATAAAATGGTGAGAATGGTTTAATATGTGCGCCATCCACAATACTTTGAGTTAGTGTTCTCATAACTCTTAGATGGCAAAATGCACATTTATAATCATAAATGTGTATAACTGCTTTGCGGAAAAAAGCATTTCTAACAACTGATTTTCTTAAAACTATTTTGGGTTGCTTGTCAAAGTTCTCTATATCACTTAAGTTTTCTACGTCTTCCTGGGTAATCTCTTGAAAATTTTGATTAACCTTTAAAATTTCTTCTATTTTCTTTTTATTAGAAGAAAACCACACAGAAATTAATACATCAATTAACTCATTCCTACTAATGGGATCTAGCAAATAATTAAATAGTTCATCATCCAAACTAGCATATTCAACAGCTTCTTTCAATTTATTATGTGTTTTAGGCTTTGAGCCAATAAAACCAACTTTATATTCTACTCTCCAAAATCCTTCACTTTCTAAATGGATAAAAGGATAATATAACCCTCCTTTATAGGAACTAGATCCTAGTACATTCCAATAATTATTAAAAGTTTGAATTAAATTGTCTGAAACTAAAACTTGATTTTCAGTAATTAAACGTTGTGTAATTAAGTCAATTACAACTAATAGCAAGATAGGCTTATAGTGCGCTTCGCCACGCTGACGGCTACTACTGACATTAAGCTCTGAAAAACGTTTACAGTAATAAGCTAAGTTTTTATTGTCTGACTGTTGTTCTGTACTCATCTCCCCCTCCCTACTACAGAATCCTCCTTCGATATCAGTGGCAAATCCACAAACCTTTTAATATACCCACACATCCAACTCACACTACTGCGAGACTTAGAAATCCCACCACCAGATAAAATATGCCCCTGCCAATCAGGATTAGACCTCGACCAATCAATTTGTCGCAAACCTGCTAACCGTAACTCCCAATCATCAGGATAATGCGATCGCAAACTTCCCCCAACTTCCCCCAAAGCTGCCAGCGTCACACTATGACAATGCAGATAATCTTGCCGAATCTCACTTGCACTCACTTGTTTTTGCAACACTAACTCCCAGTCTGGAATATAACTGCTAACAGCATTCCAATAATTGACAGCTATTTCAACTTGCTGCTGTAATTCAATCTCCTGACAATTAACTAACAGCGCAGAATTAGCATTATATATACTGCTGAGAGTGAATAGCTTACCAGACCGACTTGATAGCGTACTACGTTCAGTATCAACAAGGTTTCTAAAAACAGGGACTTTTTTAACAACTGCCCTCGTCAAATCTGCTGTTCGATCTCGACTATCGTAAAGGATATTCAGCGACGTATCAGGATGAACTGCATAACGGTTAAGGTCTGTAAAGATTTGTTGTGAATGCTCAGGACCGATATCTAAAAATAATATCAGTGCGATCGTTTCAAACCCTAAATCTGGATTTTCCTTTAATGCTAATTCAAAAGCTGCCCGTCGATGATTGCCATCATTAATAGTAAACTTAGCATCCATCGGCACACGCAAACGTCCAATTTTTCGCCCTTCCGCCTCAGTGCCAATCGGTTCAAACTTAATATCCGCATCAATAGATGCAGTAATAGCTGAAAAAGTATAATTTTTGGGATTATTTAAAATATATGCAGTAATTTCTGGAATGCGGTTGCGGTTAACTAAACGATGCGTCCTCAATTCTGCTGCAACTTCCCTATCATCCAAAGGCAACAGTTTCGGCAACAGTCGCACCGGACACATAGAAACATAATATTCTCGTCCCGCCTGGATACCCCGAATCACAGGTAAAACATACTCAAAAGACGTACTCAGCATAAATTTTTTGTCCGAATAATATTCCTCATCAACTCCCAAACAATGAAACAGACCTATAGCATAAGTCGATAAATTTAGTATTTCATCTGCGTTTATCTGCGTTCATCTGCGGTTAAATACATCTTTATTGACAAATCTAAAATTATATGATACGCAAATTAAACTAGACCCATACATCCAGTATACACAATAAGTTTTTAAAAACTAACATACTTTCAAAAAAAATAATTCATATTTTTGATAAAATCACCATAACTATCAGCAACAACCACCCATGAACAACCCCACATCAGACATAGCCAGCCAAATATTAGAACGAGAAAATCAAGAAAAACAGGCGTTAGCCCTACTATTAGATAGATATCTCGCCAGAAACGACCAAGTATTAGTTCAAAAAATCGAAATGGGGGGAAGCGAGGCATATATTGGTTCTGCAACCTTAGAATGGTTTGCCCGTCGGGTGCGCTATGCCTCGCAATTACCCCTACTACGGCAAAAATTTAATCCCGACACAGAAAATGTAGAAATTGATGCCGAAAGTATCGAAGAAATTCAACAACGCCCCTTAGATTGGTCGCGTCAAGCATCCTTAGCGCAATATTTAGCAGCCAGAAAAAATCATAAATTCCCACCCGTACTCGTCGTCATTAACCAACCCTGGGTAGACAACCCCAAAGCTAACCAGTGGGATGCTAAACAACGGGCATTACAATCTGCTACTGAATTTACCCCATTAGATAAAGATGGCAATGTCGGTTTATTAGATGTGTCCGCAGATGTAACAATTTTTGCCTTAGACGGGCAACACCGATTGATGGGCGTACAAGGATTAATGGAATTAATTCAAACAGGTAAACTTCCCCGTTATAAAAAAGATAAAAAACCTTCAGGGGCAGTTATTACCATTGATGAACTTAGACAAGAATATCAAATAGAAGCTAGTTATCTCCAAAACTTAGCTAAAGAAAAAATCGGAATTGAATTTATTTCTGCTGTTGTTACCGGGGAAAATTACGCAGAAGCAAGACGCAGAGTGCGGTCTATTTTCGTCCACGTTAACTTAATGGCAGTACCTTTAAGTAAAGGTCAACTAGCACAATTAGATGAAGATGATGGCTTTTCGATTGTTGCCCGAAAAGTTGCCGTTACCCATCCCTTACTAAAAGATATATCAGGTAGAAATCCGCGTGTTAATTGGGATAGTGCTACTGTAGCAGCTAAATCAACAGTTTTAACTACACTGCAAGCGTTAAAAGAAATGTCGGAACGTTATTTGCAGCACAAATTCCCCCATTGGAAATTAGAGAAAAAAGGTTTAATTCCCATGCGTCCTGAAGATGAGGAATTAGAAGCAGGGATTAAGGAATTTAAATTACTTTTTGATAATTTAACCAATTTATTTAGCTTTCAAAGATTAGAACGTGGGGAAGAAACACCAGAATTACGCCGTTTTAGTTTTGAAAAAGGCGGCGGTGATGGCAATATTCTTTTCCGTCCAGTTGGACAAGTGGCGTTAGCGCAGGCGTTAGGAATTTTGGTATTTAAAAAGAAGTTATCTGTAAAAGATATTTTCGATAAATTACAGAAATACGATGCCGACGGTGGATTTAGTGGGATGGAGTTTCCCGAATCTATTTGGTATGGGGTGTTATATGACCCGAATAAAAAGCGGGTGTCAGTTGCAGGAAAAGATTTAGCAGGGAGATTAATTGTTTATTTATTAGGTGGAGTTGATGATGATATGGAAAAGGCAGAAATTAGAAGGGCAGTAGCAGATGCGAGGACAATTGAAAATCAGGCAATGGGATTTAATGGGAAATTTGTAGAACCGAGAAAGGTTGGTTTGCCGTCGGTTCTTAGTTAACTAAATTCGTCTGATTCTAAATTTTCATCTAAGATAGCTTCGATGTCCCGCATACCGTTGTTAATTTTTTTACGCACAGCTTGACGGATATCTTGCCAATCCTCATCAGTCATAGCTGTGGCATTCCCAAACTCTAAACCTTCTCTTACTAAAGTTTCCAGAGGTTCTTGAGCCTTACGCTTTTGATTTTGACGTACTAACTCACGAAAATACTCACTAAGTCTGATCTATCTATTGCTAATGAAGATTTGTTAAGTAATAATTAAGAAATCTTAGTCAAAGATTTGTTAAGTAATAATCAAGAAAGCTTAGTAAATGTACTTGCAGAATAACTTGCTATCAGCTTCTCTAGTTAAAAAATCGCCAGACTCGCACTTTAACCAATTGTCAGCGAGTGCAGCTTGTCGCCGATTGGTTGCTTCTGGATTATCTATCAGTACAGCGAGTGCAATTTGTCGCCGACTTATGGCGGCTGGTTTGTCCGTCGGTGCGGTGGCAACATTTTCACCATCTGCTGTGGCTGATACTACCAGCACTATTATGTTATCTGGCACTGTTCAACAGGTTTTAGACGTATCTGCAAAAGAACTAACTATTGAAGTTCCCTTAGATTATTCAGCTATTAGTAATCTCAACGTTGGTAGCGTTAATGTTAGATCGAATGCGTCCAATGGTTACAAGTTGACCGTAACATCGGCTAATAACGGCGTGCTAAAAAAGACTGATAGTTCTAATAGTTCCTCTACCCCTTATACCTTAAGTTATGATGGTGCAGCAGCCGTTAGTCTTAGTGGCACTGCTGAAACTCCCTTAGTTGTAGAAAACAAAACATCTACTAATACGGATTTGAAAGCCTGTGCCACTAGCGCTGGCTGTAGTAGGTCTTTGACTATTAATGTTAAGGAATCAGATGCCAATAACAGACCAGCAGGTCTTTATAGAGATACCCTAATGTTTAATATAATTGCTAACTAAAAGTGCAGAGTGATTTATATAGAAGCTTTTAGCTAGGAAATTTTAATATACCAATATCATAAACTCCAGTCTTATCAGAGGGAATCTCAAAGCGGATAGGATTCTCCTGATTTCCAAATAGGCGTAGTTCGTAGCGACCCGGTTTAAGACCTTCTAAAGCAAACTTACCTGCTTTATTAGTAAACAGAGTTAATGGCTTCCACTTAGGATCTGAAAGGGAAATAACTTCGCCCGCCTGTACAGAAACAGGTTCCCCTTTAGCATCTTGCAAAATTCCTCTTAGGAAAACACTGGCATCTGTACCGACACGAATTACAGTACCGCTTCTATAGCTTGGTAGAAGATGATAAATACTTGGACCCAAATCATATCCTAATGGCAAATTTGGGGCATCTATATTAATAGTAGAAACTTGGTAAGGTTGTAGATCAGGAACCACTGCTGGTCCTAAGTTATCTGCCCTAGCAATATAGCCGCTTCCACCTGGGTTAATTCCAATTTGTTGACCTCTAAAGTTTTCGTTGCGAGTTACAAGAGCAAAACTATTGTTAATAGGGCGCGACCAGCCAAAATGCCCATCAGCAAAAACTAAGGCGGTTCCCCAATTTAGCCGAGTTGTATTGCTAGTAGCATCCGAACCATCACGAAGGAGTAGCAAATCATGAGAAAACTCAACGTTAGCGCGGTAGCCTGTATAGCTTAATCGACCCGTTAGATCATAATCGGTTGGAGTATTTGCCACGCCTACAGAGGCATTAATACCGCCTATACTTCTGGGAGAACTGTAGTTCCAGGTTAAGCGGTTAGTAGGACTACTGGTATTTCTAACATCACTTGTTGCCTGAATAGATTGACGCTGCTTAGGTAAGAACAAGAAGAGGCTTAAGTAAGCTTGTTGCTCGTCTTGACCTGCACTGTTGCGACTTTGGTTAAGGTTTAAGTTGACTCCCAGCCCATTTTTAAAAGATTTAGATAGTCCCAGAGAGAGCTTGTAAGTATCAAGCACCTCTGCCCGACCAAACTGATAATTAGCACTTAAGTTACCACCAATTCCCCAGAAAAGCTTTTGGCTGTAATAAGCTGAGAGGTCGTAGGTGTAGTTATTTCGGGGGACGAGTTCACTTCCAGTAGTGAAATGAGATCCCTTATGCTCTAAAGCAAAGCGGAATGTACGTTGAGAGGGATTATTTTCACCTGTTTGGAAGTAGTCGTAACGCAACCTCATAGCGTAGTCGCTACCGATATCACTATCATGGCTTAACGCCATATCCCATCCCAAGTTACCAAAGCTTGTTGCCCAGACACCTTCAAAACCTGCAAGTTGCTGTTTGGGGTCAGCTTGCAAATATCCGCCCATTGTCAAAGTGTCAGTTAAACCCCAGCGATGGGACAAGGTGAGAGTGGGTTGTGTGAAGTCGTAGTTGCGATCGCCCTTTTCAACCTTTGTAGGAAAACCAAGGCTGTAGGCGAACTGTTGCAACCCAGGAGCGAGTAACTCGCCAGCAACAGGGGCAGGAAAATCAAGCCGTTGTACCCGACCGACATCATCAGTAATAATTAGTTGCACATTGTTGATACCGCCGTTTAGTGGCAAATCGCGGATATCTTGCCGTCCAGGAGGTAACTGCAACGTCTGCGTCAAACGACCATTGATCAACACCTCAACCCTTGAGGGTCTCTCCAGAAAAAACTCAAATTGACTAATAGGTCGCGTTACGCGATAAGGCTGCAAAGAGAAATTTTTAGCAACAGTAATCCCAGCCATCGGTCGGCTACTTTGATAGCCTGTAATTGGGACAGAAAGATCCCCCATTACATAACGTAATGCTTGGTCAGGAGCGTCCCGGACTACGCGAAGATCACCACGTACTAAATTAGGATTAGCTTTCTCTGTAAAAGCAGTACTACCCTCAATCACCCAACCATTAATGTTTAAAGCTCCCTCAAAATCGAGACTGAGTGGCTGTCGTCCTAATGAAGTTCCCTCTATTCCTGACCAAACATAATTTTCACCACCCCGCAGATTGATATAACCGCTAATTCTGCTAGGATGCAAGGCATCTTTTGCGCCAGGAGGCAGATTTCCTTCTTGCACATTCAAAACATTGGTTTTGCGTTGCGCGGGTGGAACCTGGACTTGCAGCTTTAATTCTCGCTGATCGAAAGTAGCCTCTAAGCCATTTTGCCGCAATACTT
This sequence comes from Crinalium sp., assembly GCA_049646245.1. Lineage (GTDB taxonomy): Bacteria > Cyanobacteriota > Cyanobacteriia > Cyanobacteriales > PCC-9333 > Crinalium. Next base: position 8,411 of record JBARVL010000233.1, read on the forward strand.
CTAGTGTGAGATTCCCTTCTTTGTCTATGGCTGCTCGTAGCTTTTCTTGAATATCAGGGCGAACAATTTCTGCGGTCTTTTCTAGGAATGCTCCTGCTTGGAAACGTACTTCAGGTGTACCTCCTGGCGACAGCACTATTAATATCTGCCCCTGATCCTCCCCGTTAATCAAAAAAGAAACAACTACCCTCTGTACGCTACCACTGGTACGGGGACGACCAAAAATTCTTTGGAATAGCTCGTCCTCCTGTTTTTCTGGTACTGGAGTTGATGGTTTGGAAGGAAGTGGCGACGCAGGTTGATTCTCTACTGGAGATGGTTGCTGAGGTTGGCTTTCAGTTGGGGTTGATAGCTGTGCTTGAGCGTTTCCTAATATTGATTGATCGGATAGTGTTTGCCCTAAAGTTGAAATGGGAAGTAAAAAGATTAAGCTACTACCAATAAGAGTGGTAGTAGTGCTAGTCATAATTAAGCTATTTTCCAGGGGTTTCCGGTGTTCCATTAAACACCCCTTATAAATTGTAAAACCTATTAATAAACAGGCAGGATATTAATTAAAACGGAGTAATAGATTTACCAATTTCATCCGTTTGGACTAACTTGGTTCTTTAGTTTGGAAATAAATGTATAGATGCGGGTAACGGCTGCTAAGTCAAGGTACAACAGATTTCAAGTTACACCCCACCCGCGCTTTCCGGCACCCTACCTGAGCAAGGGGAGGGGTGTACTCTATTTAGATGCAAAGTGCTGTATCTAATCTATTTTACTGTTGAAATTCAGCAGTTGTCGAATAAGAATTTAAAGATGAGACTAAATACCTATCCGTAAACTGGATTAAATTTAGCAAGCAGCTTTAGACAAAAAACTTGCCTTTTGATGATTAAGTAAGATCAATCTTTAGGTTGTTCAAAATCAAATGTGGCGCTGACAGGACCCACAGGTAAACCTTCTGGCAACGGAATCACAAAGCGACGCTTGTTACCAGCTAGAATATTAACTCCGCTGATATCCTTAAGTTGTTCGGGTTTAAGATCAACTTTCTTTGCTCCAGCAGTCAAGTGTAATTGCAAGTTTTTTAAGATAGCATGGGCAGTTCCCTTGTTAGATAGAGTAAACGCTAATTCATTAGCCCCATTAGCTCCCTTTTGCGGTTCGATCGTTTCCATTACCACATCAGGTTTTACATTGGCTGGACGAATATAGACTGAACCTAAGTAACGCATTAGTACTTTAATTTGACCAACAGGTTTTGTTACATTAGCTTGAGGCTTATCCAAATCTACAGGTACTTGTTCAGCAATAATGCGGTAAGCCAATTCTTTTTGGGGTTGAGCCTCGCCTACCCAGGTAACTTTTACAGTCTGTTGTTGCCCAGGTTCTAGCAAGATTTGGGGAGGGTAAACTAGGAAATCATCATCAGCTTCTTTGTAGCTTTCTTTTCCTGTTAAATCCATTTGCCGTTCAGACATGGAGACAGTTACGGCTAACTTCTCCTTACCATCATTAAGAACTTGATAAGACTGAGTTGCACCCGCACCAGATGGAGCAAAAGTTCTGGAAATTGGCAGAAGCTTAAAGGCAAATGCAGGGTTGATTCCCAACAAAAAGATAAAAAGAGAAATAAAAATTTGTCGTAGTGAAAGCTTCATAATAACCTTGTGAATGAGTTTAGTTAATAAAGGTTTGTCTACTTATAGTTCCCTCAGCTTTATTGCCAAAGAACACAACTTAATTATCTGTAACAAGTAAAGAAATTGCTCCACTGTAGTTTCCTGGATCTTGCAGGGTAGCGGGAGTGTATTTGATGTAAAGATCCTTATTTACTTGTCCAGATGTGGATGTAGAAACTGTGTAGTTACCACTAGAAAAATCGCTGGCTACCGGAGGTGCTAATCCATCCGCAACCGTTGTTACTTCATAAGCAATCGAGCTTCCCCCAGGCTTAGTGATGTTCCCAGCGCTAACGAATAAGCTAAGACCTGTGGAGTTGTCTGTAGTCAGGGAAATATCGGCTACTTTAATAATGTGTGTGCTGGCGCTACCCCGACCGTCTAAGACTAAATTACTTGCAATACTTGTAGCCGTTGAGGTCAAAGAGGGTAAGGCAAAAGTAGGTTGTACTCCTACTAAAGCGAAGCAGAGAGATAGCCAAGCATATCGGAATAAATAGCTCATATAACTGATCTCATTTCTCTGTGCTACCACATCTCTAAAGTAGGTAGTGGCTCAGATAAATTTTGACTGCACTCAAGTTATAGAATAGAATAATCTTTACCTAGAAAAAGTTTTAGCTACTAAAGAAGCTGAAAAATGTCTAAGTGCCGCTAACTGAAGAGCAAAACATACACTAACGCTTATGGATAATTGTCAGAAGGACTTTCCCTTTATAAGTACCTGCCTGATCAATCTTTCTTCGATCATATTTAAGAAACAGATCTAGCTTTCCTTTGGCTGCTGCTGTTGAAGATAGACTGCCTGATTCTACCAATTCTACCGTAAAGGGAATTGTCTCCCCTGAAGTATTTGCTAAGTAACCGCCAAGCGAATCAACCGCAACTATAAACTCTCCCTCACTGTTAGTCTGAATATCTACAGAATATACCTTAGTGAATACAGTAGAATCTTCATCTTTAGTCAGAGATTGGTCATTACTATTGAGTTCTAAGGAAAATTCAGTAGTTGTTGATTCAGTCTCTGGCGTAATTGTCATTTGGGGATAAACCACACCCCGAAGGAGGATTTCATCGCCACTGGCTTTGGTAGTGTTAATAGCTGCGGTACTAACTAACAAGCCAAAGGTAAGCATAAAACCATAGTCTGAAATTCTCGACATGGCTCATACTCGTGTGAGTTGAACTATCTACTTAAGATGAAGTTGGGGCAACTTAGTAGAGTTACCCCAAGCTTGTCATCTAGTTGGAGAGAACTTTCTTAATTATTATCTACAACACTGACGGCGATGGTAGCATTATAAGTACCTGGATCTTGCAAAGCTGCTGGCGTATATTTTATGTAGAGATCTTTCTCATCGGTACCAGCGGCGCTGGTTGCTACAGTATGGTTACCCGATGCAAAAACGCCAGCTGTAGGTGCGCCTGTTCCATCATCGACTGTAGTAACTTGAAAAGGGATAGCAGTTCCCCCAGTTTTGGTTAAACTTCCAGGCTCAACTGTTAAAGTCAAACCTTGTTCGTTGTTGGTGAGCATGGTAATATCACCCACTGGAACGATGTGTTCGGCAAAAGTACCATCACCATCTAAATCTAAGTTAGCTGCACTTCCTGAAGCTGCTGCTGTAACCGCTAGAGTGGATGTCACTGTACCCGAAACGTTCACCGAACCGCTAGTATCAGCAAAAGCTGCGGGTGAGAAAGCTGCTGCTGCACCGATAACTAAACCAGAAGCGATAACTGCGCGGCGGATAGATTGAAAAGACATGATGTTTCCTTCCTAAGAGTTACAAAAAAAGTTAATGTTGGGAGTTGAGAGTTTTGAGAATTAGTACTTAACTTATGCTGTATATTTCAGCTTCAGGAAAGTTTGATTGAACAATCAAACTAATGAGAGTTGATATATATAGCAGTAGAACCTGTAGATGCTTAGATTGAGAGACAAACCTTTAAAAAACTCTGCAAATTAATTGTTGTTAATTTAGCTTGGCTTGAAGATTTGCTTTTCTTTAGCCTTGTTTCGTCTCTCTTTCTATTACTATATTCACCTGAAAAATAGCTTGTGTCTTTGGTGAATCTACGGAACTTTTATATAGTTTTTGAATGTAAAATTTTTGTTACATTGTGCCACTACCTAGTATTGACAACAATCTACTAAAAAATGTCTAGGATTCATAGAAAGCAAGGATTGTGGAAGTTTTGCTATCAAGGAAAAATTAAATTGTTGTCACGAAAATTGTTGTGAAATATTAATACTCACGAAAAATTACTTAAGCTGCACAAGTAAATATAGATGTTCCCCGTAAAACTAACAGGTTGTTGTGTATCTCCTTAGAGGTAGGTAGAGATAACTGATGGGGATAACTGGTAATATGCTGCAATATCTCTATCCGTGACAATACCGAGTGGGATTTATACTTAGTACAGATCAGCTAACTCATTTCAGTGAGCTTGCCTTTTCCCTTCCCTAATCAACCAAGAAATCTACTGAGATCAAATTCTCCTGGCGACTGCTCTTGCTGATCACGCTGTAAACTCAGCATTAATAACAGTCTTTCCGTATAATCTACAGCGCCTCTTAATTCTTCTCGCAAGATTTCCAAACCGCCGTTAGCATATTCTTCAAATATATGGATACGATCGCTCTCAAATTCCACATCATTAGGTGAGAGAATATTAATATCCTGAGTTTCTGCGATCGCCAGCAACTTGATCACCAGATCATACCCTCTAGAAATAAAAATATCTATGCTAATTGGTCCTGGTTCTTTGCGAGATACTTCCCCTAGTGGTACACGCTTGTTGTGCTTCGCGCCTAAGACTGCGGAAAATGCGATCGCATCAGCATAAGTTTGAAATGGTCCCGTTGTTCCAGGTGCGACAGTTAATTCTTGTACTAAATCAGCTTTATCCTTAGCAATTTTAATCCGACTTTCAGCCATTAGTTTTATATCTATATCAAAACTTATTTCCGTATTATCCCCCCTCCCTAAAATTCGGGGAGGGGTTGCCTAAACATTAAACAGCAGCCGTCAACTGTTCCTCACTAATCCAAATTCCATGAAAACCATAAGGAACACGCTGAGGAATAATCACACGCGCCACAGGTTCACCCGTCATATCTTCGGCATTAACTACCACTAATTCCGAAGTATTCGACCCCTGATCGTAAACAAAAGTAATCAACCAACCATCATCTTCATTAGTAGCATTAGGACGGGGTGCAAACACCGCCTCACCACCATAACGCCCCTGTCCAAAAGTGTGAGTTTCAGACTTACCACTGCTAAAGTCATACTTAATCACCCCATCAAATAAGGGAATTGCACTAGGTGTCAACCTAGCTGTATAACCGTAGCGTGTCTTACGTCCTAATAAATTTTCATTCACACGGGGAAAATCTGAAGTTACATCATCCAGCATTTCTTCCCGTACCGCGCCTGTTTTGACATTAAACCGCCATCGGTACAAACGGGAACTTTCTCCCTCAGTTTCACCAGGCTTAATATCCGACATTAAGACAGTAGTAGAACCCATGCGACAAGCCAGCAGTACTACTTCATCGCCTTCCTCATAAGCATTCAGGGTGTGGAAAATAAAACAAGGACTGCTTTCAAACCACCGGATATTGCTATTGTCACCATGACGAGGGACAATACCAAAACGACTAGGGCGATCGCTCTCAAACATAAACGCTGGTTGTCCCCGTTGCATTCTTTCTGGACGAAATGTCAACGGTAGATCCAAAAATATCGTGTAATTTTCAGTTATTGCAAAATCGTGCATCATCACACCCACTGGTAAATCAATGGGTACAGTCTGCAACAATTCACCCTCTGCTGACACCACACTATATTTAACAAACGGTGGCGCAAATAGCGAATAGCCAAAAAACATCATTTCCCCAGTAACGGGGTCTACCTTTGGATGTGCAGTAAAAGCAGATTTCAGCTTACCGTTATATGTATAACCGCCAATTGTATCTAAATCAGGCAACTTAATCCTATGAGGTTCCCCCCCTTCCCATAGTGCCATCATCTGTCCCGCGTGCCATACTA
>JBARVL010000234.1:0-9414 GCA_049646245.1 Crinalium sp.
GCGTTGTTTTTGTATAGCTATTTACAGGCACTAAAGCTGTCAAACGTTTGGTACTAGCTGGGCAAGTAGGAATATCGCTACGGGATGCCCCAGCTTCTCGCCGTCCAGGTGCGCCGACGTTACCTGGTTCAAAACCTTGTGCTAGCAACTGTGGGGGTAGATTGTTGGCGAGTCCGGCTGGTTGTGCCATTAATATTGATAAAGCAGGCATGATTGCTAGTGGCACAGATAAACCAAAAGCGAGTTTGAAAACAGGCGATTTGAAGCTTGCCATATTGAATTTAACCTCAACGAACGATTAGTAACTGTTAGCTAGTTAGTATGGTAGTTTTGAGCGAAATATCGGTTGAGTTGAGTTAAATTTTCAACTAAACACTCTGCCGGAATTTTGCCAATAACTAAGGATTTGAGTATGTTTATACAGGTATAGGTGAGACGATGGTGATGATCATTTAAGCGTCCTTTTGCTCCCCAGATTGCCTTTATTTGAGGATAGCGAGCCAATGGTTTGTGTGGATTAGCTGGCTTGGTTGTAATAGCAATACTTAGCTGTGATTGTAAAATTTGGCATTTACTTACAATTTTAGCTGTCATGGGCGGCGAATTTCCCTCTACAGATCAATGAGATTTTTGTGGTATATGTGGTTAATTTTCTTGACTAATCTCTCAAGTCTGATCAAAAGTTGTTTATATAGGACGTTGTAAGATTTCAGAAAGTTTCCCAATAATGCACGTCAATAAAACATCTTCCGGTTTTTGAAGATCGCAAATGTGCTGGTTGTGATTTGCTAACTTGAGGCATGATTAGGCAATGACTGCGGCTTAAAGGTTTGTAATATCTTCAATTGGATTAAGCATGATTCCTGATTTAACTGCATTCTCTGCTCAAGAAAATCCCTGGCTACGCACTATTAGACCTTTTGGCGCGGCAGCTTTGTCGGGCATAGCCAAGAGCGATAGTTCATTAATCGCTATTGATTCGACGCAAGGCTATCTGTTACAGATTGATTTGTTGACTGATAATACAACTCTATTAAATCCCGATCATGTAGAAGATTTTGTTGATGCTACGGGTTTGGCACTCCAAGGAGAGAAACTGTGGTTTACCCAAGGAAATAATGTTTATTGTTGTACTTTAGCTGATCCAACTCCACAACATTTTGTAAGTTTGCCCTATTCAGCCAATGGCGTAGCGGTTTGGGAATCAACTATTTATGTTAGCTGTCAGAAGACGGGCAAGATTTTGATTTTTAGTTTGGAGACTGCTAAGGAAATTACCAGGTTATATGCCCCTGGAGTTGGGATCGAGAATCTTACTGTTAAGGGGGAGGAATTGTGGGTTACAGATACGGTGGAACAAACGGTTTACTGCTTGGATAGGGCAACTGGAGAAATTAAATTTAGTGTTTTGACACCTTTTGAGTGTCCAACTGGTTTAGCTTTCTACACTAATCCGACCACAGGTGAGGATATTCTGTATGTTTCCTATGCTGGTGAGGAGCCGTATATCAGAGATAATCCCAATGCTAACCCAAATTTTGAATTACAGTTCCGCGATCGCACTTTTATTCATCCCTTATATTTCCACTATGACGCTGAAGAAAAATATGCCTTATCTAATGGCTATTTGATTGAAATGTCTTATGTTGAAGAACTTTCTCCTTTAGATGAGGTGGAGTTAACTGATTTAGAATGGCGCATTGCTTTACCAACAGAAACCCATCGGCAAAAAATTAGAAAAATTGAGTTCGTAGGAATACCTTTTACTGAAGAAATTCAAGACGGGCAGCGAGTAGCAGTTTTTAAATTTGACGTTCTTAAGCCTGGTGAACGGCATTTGTTCGGCTGGAAAGCACTTTTAGAAGTTTGGAGTATTAAATACCACATTTCACCTAGAGATGTGGAAAAATTACCGGAATTGTCACCAGATTTTAAAAATCGTTACTTGGCAGATGATGATGATTTAGCAATGGATACTGAAATTATCCGCAACGCTGCTGTTGAAGCAATTGGTAACGAAACTAATTTATTGCGGAAAATATACAAAATTCGTAACTATGTCTATGACAAACTTTCTTACGGCATCAAACCTCATATTGATACGCCGGATGTTGCCTTAGAGCGAGGTGTGGGTTCTTGTGGTGAATATTTGGGGGTTTTACTAGCATTAGCTCGATTGAATGGCATTGCTTGCCGTACTGTTGGGCGTTATAAGTGTCCTCCTCATCCTGAACTTTTAGGTGTGCCGCTTTCCCCAGATTTTAATCACGTTTGGATGGAGTTTTATTTACCAGGCTTTGGTTGGTTGCCGATGGAATCTAATCCTGATGATGTGTTTGAAGGTGGTCCCTACCCGTCACGGTTTTTTATGGGTTTGGCTTGGTATCATGCTGAAATTGGTAAAAGTATTACGTTTGAAAGTCTCAGAAGTAAGGGTGAACCTGTTAATAAGCAGAATATTTCTATTGGTGATTTAGCAATTAATCATGTGAGATTTCGGATTTTAAAGGAGCTAATACCAATTAACAATTAACAATTAACAATTAACAATTAACAATTAACAATGACCGATGACCGATGACCGATGACCAATGACCGATGACCGATGACCGATGACCAATTAACAATTAACAATTAATGAGGAAAATAAGTGATGGAAATTATTCCAGCAATTGATTTGTTAGAGGGGCGATGTGTACGACTTTATCAAGGAGATTATGCTCAGTCGCAAGTTTTTAATGACAATCCAGCAGAAGTAGCGAAACAGTGGGGAGATCAAGGCGCGTCAAGACTGCACGTTGTTGATCTTGATGGCGCGAAAGCGGGAAAATTAGTGAATTTAGAGGCAATTGCAGCAATTGTGCAGGCTGTCTCAATTCCGGTGCAAGTGGGCGGTGGTTTGCGCGATCGCACTAGCGTTTCCCAATTGTTAGATATTGGTGTACAGCGTGTCATTCTGGGAACTGTTGCGGTAGAAAAACCTGAGTTAGTGCAAGATTTGTGCCAAGAATTTCCAGGTCAAATAGTTGTAGGAATTGATGCGCGTAATGGTTTGGTAGCTACTCGTGGTTGGCTAGAAACATCTGAAGTTACAGCTATAGATTTAGCTCAACAAATGGCAAAGTTTGGTACTGCGGCAATTATTTACACAGATATTCATCGTGATGGTACTCTCTCTGGTCCAAACTTAGAAGCTCTCAGAGAACTTGCTAATAGTATCTCTATTCCGGTGATTGCTTCTGGTGGTGTTAGTTCTATTACTGATTTACTAAGTTTATTGGCACTAGAACCATTGGGAGTAAGTGGTGCGATCGTTGGTCGTGCTATTTATACTGGTGATGTCTCACTCAAAGATGCTATTCGGGCAGTTGGTTCAGGGCGCATCCAAGATGTGCCACCAGATTTAGGGCTTTCTGCTTTTGCGTAATGATCAATAACTACAGGACTTACGCACTCTCAGGCTTGAAACCTAGATCCCCCCTGCCCCCCTTAAAAAGGGGGGAAGCTCAAAGTCCCCCTTTTTAAGGGGGATTTAGGGGGATCTGAACTAATTTTTTTGTTAGTTTAATAGTTTGATTAGCGTGTAGCTTTGTGTAGTAAAACTACTAACTCAGAAAGCTGCTTTTTATTAAATGCTTGAATAATAACTTTGGCTGCTGATTTTGGTTCTACTGGTATGGTAATTTGCTGAGGTGCGGGTGCTGGCGCAGTTTTGGGAGCGGTAGCCAATTGTTTTAAGCTAGGACTTGGTGCGATCGCACTACTTTTTCCCGTAGCTAAAAGATCGCTTGCCTGTTTGATTTCTTTAATTAATACAGGAGCTAAATTTCGATAAGAATTTTTAGGATTAACAATTGCTTTGTAGGTAATTTTAATTAATGTTTGCCAAGTTTCTACACCCGATCCTAATTTGAGCAGTTGCTTACATAAAGATTCAAGTTGTTGACGAGTTGCTGGTGTTTCCTGCTGCTTAAAAACTTGCAACATTTTTTTAAGAATCTCTGTCACCTGCGCGGTAATATTGGGAGCAGCAACTTGTGTTTGTTGGGCAACTTGTTTGGGTGGAGGAGTTACTGGGGCGGGGGCTTGTGCTGCACTACCTGTTAACAATTTGTTAAGATAAGCTTCAAGTTGTGCAAAATTTGGCTCTGCTTCTTTTACTGCTTTTTCAGCCTCATCTTCCCGTAAACCAAAAGGTCCTTGTAATTGTTCAACTAAGATTTGAAGAGTATCATAGACTCTTAGAAACATAGTTTCTAGCTTTTGATCCACAGGAATTGGGTTTTCTCTCAGAATTTTGAAGCAATCTTCTAATTTGTGAGCAGTTGTCTTAATACTGTCAAAGCCAAGCATCGCGGCTCCTCCTTTCACAGAATGGGCAGCACGAAACATTTCATTGACTCTTTCCTGGTCTTCCATTACAGCACGCAGATCTAGTATGCCTTTTTCCAGGGTTTCAAGGTGTTCTTGAGCTTCCTCAATGAAGTAGAAAATAATCTTCTGGTTTCCTGAATCCACGGCGGTTTCCCTCAAAATTGTGATACCTCACCGCGTTGGTAAACAGTTATTTCGGTGAGTAGATGCTTCTAATCTTCTGAATGGCAGCACTTTGGTTGAAGAACTGCGCTGATCAGGTTTTTCTGATAAATGTCTTTAAAATAACTGAAACTGAAAACTCAGTTTTTGGTGACAATACTGAAATTAGTCGGGAATTTTGTCCATATACAGAGAATAAGTTAGGTGAAAACGCTTTTAGGGATCATTCTTTAGAAATAGCATAACTTGCGAGGAACTCGTGCATATATTGATTTACCAGTTGGGGTTGCTCTTGCTGTACCCAATGGCTACAGTTAGGGATGTATTTAATTGTAAAGTTTCGTACATAAGCTTCTGTACCGTAGGTGAGTTCTTTGCCCAGCGCGGTATCACTTTCTCCCCAAATCATTAACGTGGGAACTTCTAAAATACCCCAGGAGCGATTTAATAGCCCGTGCTGAAAGATGTTCCGGTAATAATTGAGCATGGCGGTTATTGCGCCACGTTTGCCAGCAGCATCTTTATAGGCTTCTATGTCAGCTTTGGTAAAAGCATTTTTGTTAACTGCCATCCCAGTGAAGGCGGTTTCAATTGCTTGGTAGTCGGATGACTGTAAAAGCAATTCTGGTATACCTGGTAGTTGGAATAAGAAGATGTATGAGCTACGGAGCAACTGTTGGGGAGTGCGTAAACCCTCGGAAAATTTAGCTGGGTGAGGCATATTTAATATAATTAGTTGCTCGATCATTTCTGGGTGAGCATCAGCAAAACTCCAAGCGATCGCACCACCCCAGTCATGCCCAACTAATACACATTTGTCATAACCTAATCCTTTAATTACGCCCTCGATATCTTGGATAAACTCATCCATGATGTATGCGGATTGTGCTTGAGGCTTATCGCTATCGTTGTAGCCACGTAGATCAAGGGCAACTACTTTATAATCTTTGGCAAATTCTGGTATTTGATTGCGCCAAGAATACCAAAACTCAGGGAACCCGTGCAGCATGAGCATTAGGGAACCTTCTCCTTGAGTGACGTAGTGTAGCTTGATGCCGTTGGTGGTGATATATTCGTGTTTCCAAGAACGCTCTAAAACAGACATTTCTACCTCATATAACTAGGTCAAGATAATCTAATTGTAAAACCCCACCCCCTGCCCCCTCCCCGTCAACAGGGAGGGGGAACTTTATTTTTAAGGTTGGAGCTACTTAGTTTTATAGTTAGATATTTGCTTACCGCTCTTGTGTCACTCTAAACAATAGAAAAAATCGCAATAGGATTAAAACTTATGAAGCCGCTAGTTGTAGCTACTGGTAATTTGGGTAAATTGCGGGAGATGCAGGCGTATTTAACGGATTTAGGTTGGGACTTACGGTTAAAGCCTGCTGAATTGGAGATTGAGGAGACAGGCGAGACATTTAGCGAAAATGCTCGTCTGAAGGCATCCCAAGTCGCGATCGCCACTGGAGAATGGGCGATCGCAGATGATTCTGGTTTAGAAGTTGATGCCCTTGGTGGTGCGCCTGGTGTATATTCGGCTCGTTATGGTAACAGCGACAGTGAGCGGATTGAGCGATTGTTACGGGAGTTGGGTGATACTCAAAATCGCCAAGCACAGTTTGCTTGTGCGGTTGCTCTAGCTCGTCCTGATGGTTCAATTGCTTTAGAAGCTGAAGGCGTTTGTCGTGGGGAGATTTTAGATGCGCCTCGTGGTAGCGGTGGTTTTGGCTACGATCCGGTTTTTTATGTTCCTCAAGTACAGCACACCTTTGCAGAGATGGCACCAGAGTTAAAGCGATCGCTTAGTCATCGCGGCAAAGCTTTTCAAGCTTTATTACCTCAACTGACTGTTGACTGTTGACTGTTGACTGTTGACTGTTGACTGTTGACTGTTGACTGTTGACTGTTGACTGTTGACTGCTGACTGCTGACTGCTGACTGCTGACTGCTGATAGCTATAAAAACTGAGGCATCAACTAGGGTAAGAAGAGCCTCAGTATTAGGGAAATCACAGCAACGGTTAAACCGCCTCCAAGTTCTTTTCCCCAGTCCGAATACGGATAACTTGATCTACTGGCGTGATGAAGATCTTGCCATCCCCAATTTCGCCTGTGCGGGCGGCAGAAATGATTTTGTCAACTACCATATCAACCTGGTTATCTTCTACGACGATTTCCACTTTGAGTTTTTGTAGGAACTCAACAGTGTACTCGGAACCGCGATAGCGTTCAGTTTGACCTTTCTGCCGTCCGAAACCCCGAACTTCAGAAACCGTCATCCCGACAATGCCAGCGTTGACTAAGGCGATTTTGACTTCATCTAGTTTAAAGGGTCGAATAATCGCTTCTACCTTTCTCAAGGCTGTTTACTCCTATGTTGGCGTTTCTATGAGTTGTAATTCTAAATCTAGCTTGACACATGAAGACACTCCCACAACTAGCAGGAGATAGGATTGTTTTGATTTCTACAGTGTTAGTCACTTTTAGGGGAAGTTGCCATTGGCTCCTAGCTAGAAAAGAGGCACAAGTTTAATACTACTGCTACTTTCTGTAACACGGTAACTAGCTACTTGTACGTAACTTTTAATACCATTTGCCAGGGTGTATTTATTTCTGAATCGTTACCTAATCGGTGTTACTAATTGAGAATATGCCGATCAAGAATTAAGCTTTAACACAGAAGGCGATCGCGCATCTTGAAATCGCTGATGGGAAAGCTGGGGGGAGTGATCTGATGTCATTGATTGTTGACAATAATCTTGAACACCTGCCATTGATCCTGGCTGGACCAATTTTGCGGCGTACAGAAGCCGATGCTGTGACTGTGTGGTTAGCGTTGAAACATCATTGTCAAGTAACGCTCAAAGTTTATGCTACCCAGGCTGGTACGGGTGAACTTATAAGTGATTTGGTGCTAAAAGGCGATCGCAGCACTGTACAGTTAGGCAAATATCTACATATCGTTGCTGTTACAGCTACGCCGATAAATCAAAGGCAACTGCAACCAGGACAAATCTATGCCTACGATCTAGATTTTCAAGAAGGCGTGAGCGGAGGCACTCTGCTTCAAGCACTCAATTCTGAAAAATTTCTCACTGGGGTCATTATTAGCTATTTTGACCATCGATTACCCACCTTCGCCATGCCACCAGATGATTTAAATCATCTCAAAATTGTGCATGGTTCTTGTCGGAAAATACATGGAGGTGGATCTGATGCTTTGTCTATATTAGATCAACTAATTGAAAAAAATGCCAGTATTCCTAATTCCAGACCTCAACAACTATTTTTAACAGGCGATCAAATTTACGGCGATGATGTTGCCGATCCATTGTTATCTGTACTTACAGAAGTTGGTAACACACTTTTAGGTTGGGAAGAAGATTTACCAATTGATGCAGATCAATATCAAAAACCTAGCAAATTCAAACCAGGTACGCGCAGTGATATTGCTAAAGATTATGGCGGTTTCACGGCAATGTTACATAACCAACCAGAAAAAGCTAAAAGTCATCTATTTAGCTTGGGTGAATATTATGCCATGTATTTATTTGCTTGGTCGCAGGTTTTTTGGCAAGATAACTTTCCCAAAGGTAATACAGTAAAAACCAATCCCAAAGCAGCAAAAAAATGGGATGAAGAAGTAAAAACAATCAAAAATTTTGCTCGTGATTTACCTAAAGTTAGACGCGCTTTAGCTAATGTCCCTACTTATATGATTTGTGATGACCATGATATTAGTGATGATTGGTATCTAAATCTAGAGTGGTGTATGCAAGTTTTAAGCAAACCATTAGGTAGGCGTGTATTACAAAATGGTTTGCTGGCGTATGCTATATTTCAAGCTTGGGGTAACACACCTGAACAATTCCAAAATGGGAAGGTGGGACACCAACTTTTAGAAGCTACTAAACAGTGGTCAGTGTCGGCTGGTACAGACAAATTAGTACTAGAAAAAATTGCTAAATATCTAGGACTTCCCCCTATTGATATGAAAACTAATTTACCCAGCATTAAGGAAGATAGAGATGTTTTAATATTAGATCGTGCAGATAGTAATTCTCATCAAATTTTAGATTGGCATTATACAGTTAATAGTTTTAAACATGAAGTAATTGTATTAGATACCCGCACTTGGCGAGGTTATCCCAAAGATATAGAAATTGGTAGCAAATTACCTACTCTCATCAGTCCTACCGCTTTTATTAAACAACTTAGGCAACCTTTACAGCGTAAGAATAATTTAAATAATGAAATCACTTTATTAGTTTTGCCAACTAATTTAGTTAGTTTAGGGATAATTCATTTTGTTCAACAACAAAATCTTAAGCAAGGTAAGGTTTTTGAAAATGATATAGGTGATGATTGGACGCTGAATAAGTTAGCTTTTAATCAGTTATTATCTGAAGTGTTTAAAGAACGCGATCGCGTCGTGATTCTTTCAGGTGATATTCACTATTCTGCTGCTGTCCTAATCAATTATTGGTTTTATCAGCATTTAGGTAATTTTGAGGCTAATCAAAAAGTAGCTGAACAGTCACGGGTACTGGTACAATTAACAGCTAGTTCCTTCAAAAATGCTGAATGGAAAACATATTTGATCAATACAAAGATTAAATCTTTCTTACCAGAGTTACCCCAAAACTGGGCGGGGTGGAATAAATATCCGCAACTTTTTGAGATTCAATCTGTACGCGATCGCCTGCGGATAATTAAACTTAATATTTCCGAGCGATCGCCGTTAATTAGACAAATTTATGGGAGTTCGGGAAATCAAGAAATAAGCTGGGAAATTGCCGTTAAAAATACTCAATTTTTACCAGATTGGCGATATAGCATTAAATGGATTAAAAGACAAACTGCAAAGAATTTTACT
>JBARVL010000235.1:0-6218 GCA_049646245.1 Crinalium sp.
TCGATCTATTGAATAAAAATATTACTTTTATTAAACAAAGTCTTTCAGGTAATAAACCTTGTTAGAAGGAAATTTTTCTAAATAATTAGCTATTTCTTCTTCAAAGTGTTGAACTTGCTCATCCCACTTAGCTCTTGCTGCGTGGATTTCTACTGCCATTAAGCCGTTATATGCTTTTTCTTGCTCTTTTAGTGATTGATCTTCTTTCCACCTTATATACTTTTCACTATTGGGATCTTCCATAACATTAAAATCTTCAATTAAATTTCCTTGTTGATCCCATCTTTTCCGCCAAACAATGGAGCCTGAATAATAAAAGCAATCTTCTTGCAATACTTTGTTCCCATACCAATTTTTTAAGCTGCCATCTACACCTCCATATCTTAGAGTATGTAGTTTAAGTAAGACTCCCTTGGAATTCCATTTACGATAAAAGCCCCAAAGCATTCCTTCAAAATAGCTTAACTCTTCTGTGACTTGTTCTTGCTTATTAATGTAAAAATTAATACCTGTAAAATCCTTGCCGTTGTGTGCATATGTATGTTTGTCTGTATACTCAAGTGTACCTAATACTCTTTCTAGCATGATAAATTTTTTAGTAAGTTGACTTGTAGTAGTAATTTAAAGTAACTACAGTAAATAATTATTATATATATTCTTAAAAACAACAATTTTTAATTAAATTGTTGAGCAAAGAATAGAAGAATAATTTTATTTAAACATTTAAAATTCATGTTTTACCACTCTGTTGGTAGATCGCTCAGGGAAAGAATAACGATTAATCAATCCAAAATAGCTCTCCAGCATGAGTTAAAATCATTGATCGTGATCGAGTGAAACTGCCGCAGTCGCAATTAAATATGTTAAAGTTGATCTAGACGCGATTGAATCTGGTAAAGTCGATTGAGCGAACAAGCTTCATTTATCGCTTTGCACAAGCTCGTCTGTAGGCAAATTCCCACCCAAAAGTTCTACTGGCTCTCAATCAAAATTAACGATATGATAATATCGTTGGCGTAGCCGCGCCTTAAGGTAATCGAGTATCGCAAACCGATCGATTATTAATGTTTTATCCCAGAATTAACGACCGAATGTCATCAACCGCGATCGCTCCCTTGTAAAGATGATCGAGTAATATCACAGATTTGATCGAGCCAATAAATATTGATCACGTTTGCCGAAATCGAACGTAAAACAATCTCAAATTCTTGCTATGCCTTGATTTGAACTGGTGGGCATTGCCCACCCTACTGGCTGACATTTAACACCCCTTATTTCTCAGCGGTTATTGAGACGTTACACACTACTTTACTGAAACAACGACATTTAAAACTCTAATCAACTATTATGCCTGCTTCTGTAAACATTTTTTTGTAGGGACTATATTCTTCTCCTATCTCCCACTCTCCTCCGTAATCTAATACTAATCGATAAACTTCAGACAAAAACTTATTGAGACGAGGAGTATGATGATGAGCTAGTTCTCTATTATCGTAAGCTTTGCTTAAAACTGAATGTGATATTGAATGAGTCGCGCAATCATCATTCTCTAAAATACCTACTAGCCAAGGGAACCAAATATCGGTATATAAGTCCACATATATATTAATTGTATCTAAATGATTGCTGTAGTTATTTACATCACTAATATATCCCTCAGATATGTATATAGGGGGTGTTTTTCGCATGAAACGGTCAGGTGTCATTTCTATATCTATATTGCGAGTCTCAATCATTAACGATCCTACATCCTTAATATAATTTTCTTTCAAATTATTATCTCGATCGTAATATGCAATTTTACTGTAACGGTCAAATTCCACAAATGATCCTCCTCCAATCGAGCATAATTGATTCTCAAGCAAAAAGAATTTTTCTAGATAATTGGCATACTTATATGTTGGTAAATCTTCAAATTTATAAGGTTTTTCGATAACTCTATAAATATCATTTTCTTCTCCTACTTCAGAGATTTTTTTGTACAAATTCAGCAATTTATTCATACTATTTTTATCGCTAGGATATTGCAGAATAATCTCCCAAGAAGCAAAAGAAAATCCTGGCTTTTCTGTTGCCCAATAATTACGATTCTTCAGTGATTTGTTCATTAAAAATCTCCTTTTTTCTTGGTAAAAATATGAGTGCCTTCGCCGTTGCTGAATTCAACTATATCTACTGAGTCCCTAAGTAATGTTGGTTGATTTTTCGCAACAGAATTTACCTCTGCGAGTCCAGTTTTGACATATTGCCTTGCTCCTTCATACCCAAGTGAAAATTGTTTGTTAGCTGGATTAGATACTCTTATATTAATTACTTTTGTATAGCCATCAGGTGGGAGTTCACCAAAATCTCCATTTAACTGTTGTGCTGCTTCCGTTAGCCGCTTTCCTGTTTTCTTCCCACTAACATTTTTAGCCTGCATTGCAATTTTTTCATTTGTCATTAATATATCAGCGTTTCCACTATTGACATTAACTTGCTTGCCCTCTTGAACTAATCTAGCAGCCTCTTTAATCTCATATATATATCCATCCTTTTCGTTGTCATCCTTTAGTCTCTTTACGTATTCAAGTAATCGAACATATTTTTCTAGACCAGTAACATTTCTCCCCCCTGCTTTAGCTATAGTCGTCATTTCATTACCAATACCGAGTTCTTTTGCTAATGCTAAAGTTATTTGAGCATCCTCATCAGAAATATTTTTTTTGCCTCCAGATCCAGCTTTAAATCCATCAACAGCTTCTCGATCATTATTTCCACTACCACTATCGCCATTACTCATAGCGAAGAAATGACTGAATAGACTTTCAGCCGCAGCCCCGCCACCAGCCCCACGAACAGCACCAAAAGCAGAAATAGAACTACCAGCAAAAGCAAGACAACTGCCATTATTCAGGCCAGGAAAATGTCCAGAGCCTCCTGCACCACCAAATAAACCAATGGCACTAGTAGCAATATCAAAGACACCAGTGCTAATTTGACCAGCAGCAATCTCTTCAATTCCGCCTTTGATCCCAAACCCTGCACCAATTCCCCCCAATCCAAGACCGATCAAAGGATTCGCAGCAGCTAAACCACCAAAAATCGCTCCACCAACAATAGCTCCACCGACTTCATTTACATCGAAACTACCACCATCAGCCATTTTGGCAAACTGACGACCGATAGAGAGCACGCCACCCACAACGCCACCAATCAGTGCCCCTGCGATAATGTGCTCGAATTCACCACTAGGATCGGTCGCATTAGTCGAGTTATTACTGACATAACGATACAGATTAGTATCCCCAGCCTCAAACCCCATCGGATCGACACTGATAAACCGTCCCACATTCGGGTCATAATATCTTGCTCGATAATAAGCTAACCCACTCTCTAGATCTAACTCCCGTCCCGTATACCCATACCGGAACGACACACTAGGATTCGTCTCACTCAACAGTTGTCCGAAACTATCGAACGTCCGCTTATTAACAACTACCCCATTCTCATCAGTTATCGTATCGATACTCCCCAACCTGTCCGCCAAAGCCCACACCATCCCAGAGGGAGTATCCTGCGCCATCACCGAGTCAACATTCAACCCATACAAATAGTGGAACGTCTGGTTCCCACTACCATCAGTCACAAACGCAATCTGGTTCCGGTCGATAAAGTAATTCTCAACTACTCCATCAACCGTCTTCCGCACCCGTTGGTCATAAACATCGTACTCATAACCAACAGTTCTCAGAACACTACCACCAGCATCCTTACTAACAATGGCAATTAACCGATTCCGATAATCCCAGCCATATTCATCGACAGTATTATCCGCAATCTTCGTGCGTTTAGTCCGATTCCCCTCAGCATCGTACTCATAGTTATACACACCATCCGACAACAACCGATTTCCCGCACCAGTGACATAACCACCACCAGTCCGATTACCATTGGCATCGTAGGTATAGCCTTCACTATTACTACCCGTAACTGTTTTAACTTGGTCGATTTTGTCGTAATCAATCAGTCGATTGACACCATCTTTAGTCTCTGAGATTAACCGACTGAGATTGTCAAATCCATAGAGACTATCGGCAATAGTTACCCCGCTACTATTTGTTTGGGTAATGCCACTGAGGCGACCGTAAATGTCTTGACACTCCCCCCTTTTCTAAAGGGGGGATTCTATCTAGCTCACACTAGATATATCCTGATTAAACAGATCCAACTGTACAATCAGATTCCCAGGCACACGCTGTTTGCCATTTCTGGCGGCGTGTTGTTTCCTTTTAACCTCTGTTACTTCAGAGGTGGGCGTTTCAAACAGTGGTAACTGTCTGGGTTCCGCAGAGTCCCTGCGTACCTGCCTAAATATCTTTTTAATCACTAAATCGTACTGTTTAATAGCACGATTTTTAATGTTTATAGCTGCTTGCAAATCGGCGTGTGCAAAATATCCGCAGTCGATACAGATGAATTTTTCTCTGTCGCGATTAGCCGAATCAATACAACCGCAAGCACTACAAGTTTGAGATGTATGTCTAGGGTTAACTTTCAAAACAACCTTTCCTAACTTTGCAGCTAGATACTCAATCTTTGATATTAAGTCACCCCAAGAAGCGTCTAGAATTGAGCGATTTAAACCTCTTTTAGCTGCTTGACCATTTGATAAAAACTTTCCAGTTTCCTCACAGCGTTTGGGTTTGCACCGTTTAACCATTCCTTTGATGTTCAGATCTTCTATAGCAATAGCATCAGCCTTTTTAACTATCTTGTTCGCAGTTTGCCAAAGATAGGAATTTCTACGATTAGTTATTTTGTTATGCAATGATGCTATTTTTGTAGCTTGTTTTTTCTTGTTCTTACTACCCTTTTTACTACGACTAAGACGACGCTGAAGGATTTTCATAGTCCGCTTAGTTTTCTTATTTGTCCCAAATCTAGGGTTATCAATCTGGCTACCATCAGAACAATGAACCAGTTTAGTCAAACCTAGATCTATACCTAATATAGTTTGGACATCAGAAATATCGTGCTTCGGTATCTCAGGGACAGACTTATCTTCAATCCTAACACTCATGTACCATCCGTCAGCTTTCTTACGAATAGTTACGGTTTTAATTTTAAAACCGTCTGGTATTGGACGTGAGTTAAAAAAACGCATCCAACCAATGCTAGGAAGATGTACTTTAGAACCATCAATCTTAACCCGTTTAGGCTTATATTCAAAGGATCTAAAATTACTGCGGTTCTTAAATTTAGGGAATCCCTTACCATCAAAGAAGTTTTGGTATGCAGTATTTAATCTAGCAATATTACTTTGCAAAACTGTTGATTCAACGGTTTTATACCAGGGACGCGCCTGTTTTAATTCTGTTAATGCTGCATCTTGAATGGTTCCAGCATTGCGTTTAGTGCCATCTTTTTTATAAGGCTCTCCAGTTGCCCCACCTTTTACCACACAACAGGTTAAAGGATATACGACACTTTTAGTTCTTATGTCGCAATATTCGCCTTGTATAAACTGTTGGTTGTAGGTGTTAATCCTATCGCCTAAACACCAATTGTAATGACTCCGCAACATATCAATCCAACTATCCATTATGGATATCTGCTGGTTAATTGGGTTTAGCTTGTAGACATAACTGAGAAGCACTTTTTATCACCTCCAATTATTAGTATAATATACTTAGCGTTAAGTGGGTTGCTGTCATGCCAAAACATTCATCAGAAAAACTTTGGGACTTAACACACAAAGATAAGCTAAAGGAATATCAAGCTAAATACTTTAGTGATAAAATTAGGATTAATTTGATTTTAGATAACGAAACTGTAGAGGCAATCAATAAACTTAACTCAGAAGATATATCTCTTGCTGGTAAAGTTAAAGCAATTATCAAAGATTGGATAAATACTGAACGCGAATAAATTCGCTCGCATCGCTTTCATCCAACATCTTTTAAGTGGTGGATAAAAGCTTCTCGCATTCTTCTGTAAAGACGCTCAAACAATAAACATTCGAGCGAGTCAATCGATCGCATAACATTACAGATATGATCGAGTCAATAAATAGCGATCGCGTTTACCGAAATCGGTCTACTGTAAAATGATACCATTTTTAAAAAGTCATGCAATAGTAGGAATGGCTGATAAAATGTAATCCCATCCGGTTATAGATGCTATTGTTTCTGAAGAAAATTCTTCAAGATAAGCGCAAACTTTTTCTTTAAGACTAT
>JBARVL010000236.1:0-10180 GCA_049646245.1 Crinalium sp.
CTCCCGATGGAAAAGTCAAGTTAGCTGCTTTTCGCCTCAATGAAAATGGGGCTTGCGGCTTGATATGATTCAAGGGAGATTTGGTGAAAATGGTAAGCTAATATTTACCATAGAATTAATAACTGCTGATGGGGAACAAATCACAGTTGATACCTTGCTGGATACAGGATTTACCACAGGTTTTTTAGCAGTTCATATTGATGATATTGAAGCTTTGGGTTGGACTATTTTAACTTACGAAGTTCAAATGGAAACAGCTTAAATTCTCCTCCCTGATTTAATCCGATAGAACTTTTTTCAAAGTAGGTTGAATGAATTCAGATAATCGAAAAATTGATTATATACGTGCAAAACAGATGTGGACTGTGGATGTAAAAACGACAGCGATCGCAGAACTTTTCGGTCTACTGACAGTGGGATGACATTGAAGCCGCCGCCCAAGATGTAGGATGCCTCGACAAGCTTCACATTTGGCCCGATCCCGAACTCAGAGGATGTGTAGATGATGACAGGCTAAATCATTGGTTGTATAGGCCTACGATAGAAAAGTGGGAGATAATCCCAGAATCGAAGATCAAGGATGAAAAGTAACCTCACTCGAAATACTAATAATATCGGTGTGAAAAGGTGCAATGTTCAACTGTTTGGGCATTTCTTACTTTTAGTTATGCACTTAGATTTTTAGGTTTACGCTTCGGTGCTGGGGGCTTAACTATACCTAATGCAGCATCGTAACCAATGGCAAATATTTCATCGTCCGCTAACTTTTCTGTGCCTAATACAGAGGCTTTATATCCAGCCCAAAACCTTAAAGCTTCTTCCTTTTCTGGTGTTAACGAATTGGTAATCTGATCAACGTATGCAATTACACCAAACTTGTCCAGCTTGGCAATACTGTTCTTAAATGGTTTCCCCAATACCCAGTTGCAATAAGCCGTAACTGGTTCTACTTCCACATATTCTTGGGGAGTAAAATCCTTGCTTGGTGGTTGTGTTGTGTTTTCGGTCATTAATATTCCTTTTAAAAAGGTTAATTTCAATTGTTAATTTAAGTAATGTTTTGAGGGTTAGTTACCCCATCTGTTACTGTAAATCAACTGCCTCACTGACTTTTAGCCTCTGAGTAAGATAGTTAAATATTTACGCATAACGAATTTGAAATTGATGTGTAGGGTTATCCCACGTTCTTTGAGCGCACTTTATGCGATTACAGATTTATTGGCAGTAGTTACGAAGTTTTTCGGGTAATGATTGACAGTTATTAATTAGGTTTTCACTCAAGGTCAGATAGCTCAGATTAGTCAAACTGCTTAGTGGTTCCACATCACTGATTTGGTTGCCATGCAACTCCAGCACCTCTAGATTTGTCAAACTGCTTAGTGGTTCCACATCACTGATTTGGTTTTTCCTCAAGTGCAGCCCAGTTAGATTAATCAAACTCGCCAGTGGTCTGACATCACTGATTTGGTTTTGAGTTAAGAACAGATAGCGAAGATTAGTCAAACCCGACAGTGGGGTTACATCACTGATTTGGTTTTGCTCCAAGGATAGACCCGTCAGATTAGCCAAATTTGCTAGTGGTTTCACATCACTTATTTTGTTTTGAATCAATCTCAGATCAGTTAGATTAATCAAACTCGCCAGTGGGGTCACATCACTGATTTGGTTTTGAATTAAGAACAGACTATCCAGTTTCGTCAAACCCGACAATGGGGTTACATCACTAATTTTGTTGTTAACCAACCACAGAGTAGTTAGATTAGTCAAACCAATAAGTGGTCTCACATCACTGATTTGGTTTTGATCCAATCTCAGATAGCTCAGATTAGTCAAACCTGCCAACGGTTTCACATCACTGATTTGGTTCTGACTCAATGTCAGCCCAGTTAGATTACGCAGTGCTTGAATTCCCTCTAATGACGTTATTTCTGCTTCATCTGCATCTAAAAGTTTTACTCCTTGCAGGACGTAGAGCGTTAGTTGCTTGCTATTGGGAATCCCTACCTGCCGCCTAATTGCAGCTTCCAACTTAGCATCCTTAAATTTAACTTCGTTCTGAACCTTCGGTGTATCTATAGCTATAACTGGTTTCTTAGCTATAACGGTTAAAAGTAGTAATTTAATAGTAGTCAGTTAGACAAGTGGCTAATTCCAGATTGGGAGTATAAGTATAAATACAGCACTCTTTAATGAGAGCTATCGCTCTTTAACGATTAAAGTCTTTGACCCACCAAAATTTGAGTTGGTTCCTTAGCTACCCTTTTTATGAAGACCTTCTAGCTCATTTTGCGCCGTGATGTTAAATTTGTAGCGCCCTAGAACTACATAAGTAAATCAAGAGGCACTCTTTACGACATATCAGTTCATTAATGAACTAACAAACTGATGTGCGATCGCATCGTATTGCAGATGCTTTGATTACGGGCTATCGCCACGCGTGTTGTTGGACAACGGGTAAAAGGGGTTAAAATTTACCCGTGTTACAGTGTTCCCAATAGTTTTCCGCAAAGTTGAAGGAGTAGAATTAATCAGGTGCAGTTTTTTGACTTTTCATAGTTGAGTATGTGCCGTAATAAATTGCTATCAATTCTAAATTTCTGCAATTGTAATTACTTGATAAAATTCACGTCTTCCTGTACCACGATGAGGAGATTTATCTGTAGAACTCTTAGTAGAGGCAGCTAAAACTTGATGATTATTTGATGACATTATATTGCTATTAAGAACTCCCGTAAATAAATAGGTTCCTGGTACAGCAATTGATAATGAAGCTAAGAAAACTATCAACTTGTTAAAGTGCATAGCAGATATCTTTTCGGGGATTTTAATACTTTTTCCTTAGTTGGTACTTCCCCATCAGGATTTTCTCTGAATAAAGTTTTATTTTCTTTTAAATATGTCTGACAGTATATGTAATTGGGTAGACTTCTTAAAGTTGCCAGACTGTTAGAGGATAGTGGTTGCCGTTATCTGAGGATAAGTAATACAAAATCTTCACTCTTTATGAGGTGTCATCACGCCGTGAACAAGTTCAGATGACACCTCATGTTTCCAATCACGTAGAAAGGAATAACCCCATTATCGCATTAGAACTGCACTGACTTCTTCTTAGTCGAATGGTGGGCGATCGCACAGAGCGCATAGTCTAACTTCGTTCCTACTTAAGTCATTAATAGCTGGGATCGTTCCTACTTAATTATTAGTAAAACCGTTGGACGTGAGCCTATGAAGCTCAAAAACGAGTCCTTTTTTAATTTAATTTTTAACTATAATAGCCAGTTTAAACAGTTTACACTCTATACAGAGTAACGGGTGTTTAATTAAAAGCTAGTTTAAAACGCCGCTACAAATTGTTAAATTGTCATTAGTTTCAACAAATTAACGTAATATCATTTGAATTGCTACTTTTTTTGCTTTTATCTTCAATTAGCCGTTAATAAATAAAACTTTTTAATAGACTTTTTACTGCGGTAATATCTGCCACTTTTTCTACCATCAGTATTTCAACTTGCTCTCATCGCTCTAACAAAGAGCAAATCGTCTCTGATTGGCGCCCTCGCCGCGTATCTAGATATTGTTGACGAAACATTCCTTAACACCCTTTTAGTCACAGAGCTTCGTCGTTCCCTTATTGAAATTAATTAAGTTTTGTGTACAAAAAATG
Source organism: Crinalium sp. (assembly GCA_049646245.1). Lineage (GTDB taxonomy): Bacteria > Cyanobacteriota > Cyanobacteriia > Cyanobacteriales > PCC-9333 > Crinalium. The sequence goes on from JBARVL010000236.1 coordinate 3,665, forward strand.
CGTCACCATACGGTCAGCTTCTTCGGGGTTATGACGGCTTTATAGTTCGCTCATTATCCACTGGTTGATCTGTTGTATTTTCGCTATCCTCATAAAAGTGGTTTAACTTCAGGGGAGGCAGCAAATGAATTTTTCTGATTACCTAGAAGAAACATCGGGGCATTTAGGTTGGAGCCAGAAGGAAGACTATAGTTCTTGGTGTGCCAGAATACGGCAATGCGCGAGATGAATTTCGTTCAACCCAATCAGATAGCATCAGCGATACAGTTAGGGGCAATCTTTCTGAGCAGCCAAAACAGGGAGTGGGACAGTCTCAACGTAAAGTTGAACGCGCAGCTTCAAACAATCTAGTCAAACCAGTCAGTGAAACAACCCAAGTAAGAACTGTTGGTACTACAAAAAGGGTTATTCCTAGTTTTGACTCTAACTAGGGATTGTATAACTGTGCTGATTGTGCTGGTAGTTTTGTTGATGGGAATTGTTAGGACATCAAATCTTCAAAAAAACGTATTTTTAGTTTCTTCTAAACACTGCGCTCTTCTGTGTTGGGTAGAGCAAAGTAACCTCACTCTAAATACTAATAATATCGGTGTGAAAAGGTGCAATGTTAAACTTTCTAAGCATTTCTTACTTTTAGTTATGCACTTAGATTTTTAGGTTTACGCTTGGGTAATGGAGGCTTAACTACCCCTAGTGCTGCATCGTAGCCTATGGCAAATATTTCATCCGAAGCTAACTTTTCTGTGCCTAGTATTCCAGCTTTATATCCCTTCCAAAAGCTTTTCGCTGGCTCAGTTACTGATGTTAACGAACTGGTAATCTGATCAACGTATGCAACTATACCAGCCTTGTCCAGCTTTGCAATACTGTTCTTAAATGGTTTTCCTAAGACCCAATTGCAATAAGCCGTAACTGGTTCTACTTTCACATATTCTTGGGGAGTAAAATCATTACTTGGTGGTTGTGTTGTTTCTTCTGTCATTAATATCCGTTCAACATATGGAACTACCAATAGTCTTAACGACTAATCAAGCTTTTGTGTGACTTTATCTATAAATTAAGGAAGCTGCTCAACTTATCCTTACAGAGCCGATCACACTTTTCTACTCTTGACCACAAAAACTCTTAACTTTTTCAAACGCATGGTTAATTAAGGTCATCATATCTTTAGCCTTTACATATCCACAGATATCAGGATGCCATTGCGATCGCTAATTTCCTATATGCTTGCTTAATTTCCTTGAAACTGATCCAGGGTTCTACTTCCCTAGCCTCCCAAGCTAATCTTGGGTATTGGCAATTTGGAGTTTGCCAACAGTATCCATTGCTACTCACGTCCCAATATCGGCTTTTTCAGGGTAATTGAATGAAATTTATGACTCGTCCTTGGTTCTGGTTATCCGCTATGTTGTTGCTAAACGTGGCTAGCTGTGCCAGTCAGCAAACAACTACCCTGTCTGTTCCATCTGAAATCGATCAGAATAAATTGGTGACTATTCCTCAACCTCCACCTGAATGCCCAGAGACAGGGCGGGTCACTTACGATCGGCTAAACGGTATCTTGGAAGGGAAAACGGGTTCTAACGAGCAAGAATTGCAGGCTTTAGATCGTCAAGTCCTTGCTAGCATGGGGCCTCCTAAGTATGCCAAACGTAACGATAAAGAGGGCGATATTGACATTACGTATGAATGGCTCAGCCCGGAATGTCCAGGGTTTTTCATTCACGCCAGCTTCAGAAGTGGTTTTACTCACTTGTACATGGGTGAAGTTCCCCCTCCGATCGCCACGATTTCTCCTCAAACTCCGACATCAGGATTACGATATACCCTGGTCGGACATCCTCGTGAAGTACGATCTGTGACAATCACACCAGATGAACAAACTCTAATAAGTGGCGGTGGAGAAATCCACTTTTGGCGATTGTCCGACGGCAAGCATCTACGGGTAATCGAACCAGGCGATTGGATAAATGACCTCCAAGTCAGTCTGGATGGTAAGACGCTTTTTAGCCTGGGCAGTGATGTAACGACCTGGAATGTAGCGACGGGTAATTTGATTCAGCAGTGGCAGGTTAGCTCTGGAGGAATTACCCACAATTCTTTTAGTTTGGATCAACGCTTGATTGTTAGAGGGATCAATGGGGAGGTTGTCAATCTATGGGATATTGCCACACACAAGCAACTTCGCTCATTCTCTCAACCTCGGCATTGGATGGGGCAGATCGCCCTGCATCCAAATAACCGTATCCTTGCTGATGTCCAAGCTCAGGGATTTGGCAACAAAAATCCCATTTTAGTGTGGGATCTGCTATCTGGCAAAAAGTTGCATTCACTATCTGGACATACTTATATAGTCGGGGCGATGTTGTTTAGTCCGAATGGACAAATATTAGCAACAGGGAGTGAAGAAGTAAGTTTACCCTCATATAATACCAGTGAAATTAAATTATGGAACTGGCAAGAAGGCATTTTAATAAAAACGTTGACAGGTCAAAGTGGTGGAGTTCGAGCCATAGCATTTAGTACGGATGGACAACGATTAGCCGCCGGAAGTCGTGACGGTAAAATTTACATCTGGCGCGTTTCAACGGGTGAACTCTTACAAACACTAACGGGACATACCGATGCTGTGATCGCTCTAACGTTTAGTCCATCGAATAAATTTTTAATCAGTGGCAGCGACGATCGAACGGTGAAAGTTTGGCAATTAAATTGAGCATTATCAAATCATAAAAATTAAATGTAAAACCCCATTTCAGCAGTATTAACGTTTACTGGTTGGCGGCAGAATTTTTGTTTTAGATTTTAGATTTATAGCACTTTTATGTATATAGATTGACAAATTGTAGAGTTACAATTTAGACAGTACAAGAAAGGACAAACTTTACAGAATACGGGAATCATTTCCTGGCAGGCTGGACACTCTTTTAGTTGAGTTTCAATTGGTGGTTTAGGACGTGGGCAGAGGCTAATTTTTAGTTCAGACGATCTATAAGCTTTTTTCTATGACAGCAGAACATTACACGCCGCCCTTTGTTGACAGCATCAACAATCATTTGGGAACTGATAACTGTCTTACCTGCTCCTTCTTTGAGCATAAGCCAGAACTGATTTGATACCATTGCGGAAGAAATGATAAGTTTCCCGAATTACCTGTTTTTGGTAGTCTCGCAGTTCAAAGGATTTAGCCTGTTTTGGTTCTGGCTTTGGTTCTGGTTTGGTTTCTGACTGTAGCTGTTCAAGTAGAGTAAATATACTTAATTGCTCTACAGATGGTTGTGCTTGTTGGGGGGATTTAGAGGAAGCAACTTTCTTCATCCTGTCACCTCCACCTGTAAAGGAAGGATGTCGAGTATGGGTGCTTTCGCACCATTGAGTGAGTCGGATTCTGTTACTAAAATATACGGCTTTTCAATAAAGGTAGCTGTTGCGCTATTCATGTTTCTAGTACATGGTTGTTAGTTTTTTCCTGCACCAAAACGCGATCGCATACTGACATTCGTAAATCAGATAGCAGTTACTAATCATTTGCAAATTCCCCCTTGATTAAAGCTTTAATTGCTGCAACTGACATACCGTCCTCTATCATAAAACGCACAGTTGCGACCCTGAATCTAGGAACAGGTAAGGTTTTAGTTTTCCAGTCACCATCTATTTTTACTTCATATTTGTAGCCCCAATACCAGTGATCAATGTTATCTGGATCGCGATATCTCTCTACTTTGGGGTAGGTTGCGATGATGCCACTTTTTAATTTTTTGTTTTTTGTATACGAGTGTAACCACCCGGAAGCAAGTTGTTTTCCTCTTGCACCTCTGCGTTTAGTTTCCTCATTTAATCCGATAGAACTTTTTCCCTCACTTGGTTCTATCGGATTAAATTCCTCACCCTGATTTAATCCGATAGAACTTTTTCCCTCACTTGGTTCTATCGGATTAAATTCAGAAGTAGAAGCGGATCTCAATCTCCAGAGTGAGTATGGTTCAATTGGTAGAGTCTGATTTGTATCAAACCACCGAACGACAACATAATTTAGCTGTCCGCCCAAAATCGGCTCTTTTAGTACCCCAACGACTGATCCTTCTCTTCCGTTCCGTTTCCACCGAACCTTTTCGCCTATCTGCCATACATCATCTGGGTCTAGTGGTTCATCGCTACCCCAATAAGCGTGATCGTTCCAGGGTATTGTTGTTAATTCTTCTCTGTTTAATTCACTCTTTATTACTTCAGTATGATTATCACTGCAATTACATTTATCAATTTCAGGTTTTAATCCTCTAGGAGTTTTTTTACCTAATTGTAAAGAACTCGGTAGTTCTGGTACGGGCAGATTCGATCCGTGCCATAACACCCAAATCTCAGGTGGTGCGTCTGTTCTGTTAAATTTATCAACTACTCTACCTGTGTGCGAACCTTTTCGTACTGTTTGATTGATTTCGATGCGATCAAATAGTGCTTGTAGTTCAGTAGAATTCAGATTTTTGGCAATACTATTCTGTGCCACTTTAAACCTCCAGTTTTGTGAAAAGTGAATGCTGAAATATTTAATTTTTGACTGTTGAGAAAACTTAAGTTTTAGTTAATCCCGCTTTTTTAAAGTTTCTACGACTTCCCACCAGTATTGGAGAGAAGCCCCAGTATCAACAACTAAAATTCGATACCTGCCACTTGTTGAGGGCTGTGTGTAAAAGTCCTTGATAATGGCTTTATCCTTCAGTTCCTTGAACCAGATTAAAGTGGCTTCATCCGGCTCTGGCGGGGCGGAATATTGATCCTCACAAGCCGATTTCCCTTCCGGTTTTTGCTGTTCTCTACACGCTTTTACATACACTGCTGCGGGTTTATATGCCCACTTCTGCTCTGCCGTGTACGCGATCGCATCTTCAATTACACCGCGCGAGAACTGTGAGAATGTCCACTTGACGTTATCTGGAGCGACCCGAATTTCTCGTAATCGCGCTTTAATCCCTGTTAACCAATCTTGGTCTTTCTCTTCACTAAAAGAATTTTTAACATCCACTACTACTGTTCCTGTTCCATTTGAATCAGTAGTAGTGGGAGATTTGAAATTTTTTTGAGACTGATCTGGAATAGATTTGGGAGGTGGCTCAATTTCTTTTGTATCAATGGTTTCGGGCTTTTCCTCCGTCACAATTGGCAGTTTAAATGCTATGAGTGGCAGGCTTGTTGCTGTAGTTGTCAGTGGAAATGTTAATTGTGGCAGGGTCATTGTTATTTGTGGCATTTTTTCTGCCACAGTTGGCTGAGCCTTACTACTGTCTGGGTTTGGGGCTTCACTCTTATCGTTCAACTGTTGACTCCGCCAACTAATAATATTTCTGTTGCGCTTCTCCCAGGAAATACGTTTTTTGCGTTCTAGGATGGATTTGGCGCGGTAAAAGGTTCTTTCAGTAAATCCCCATTCCTCGCAGAAAGCTTTGACATCAATAGCCCACTTCCAGCCAGCAGCGCCGTGAGCTTTGACTATCGCCAATAAGTATGCGGTAGCATCAAGGATTCCATCTAAATGGAGTTCTCGTGCTTCTTCTAAAGTGACTGCCCAAAAAGATTGTTGTCTCTCTACTGTCTCAGATGTCATAATGGGTACAAAGTTGGTTTTTAATTCCGCCCCGTTCCTGTTACAGCAGTTGCGGGGCAACTCTTTATTTACTTCGGGAAATACTGCTTGTATTGGTATTGGTTGCACCAAAGCATTTCCTCAGTGCGCTCCTTCTGAATCCTTATCGCTCGTTCTGCGCTCGTTTCGGCAAAGTGTTGTCGACTGATTGCGTCAAGGCTCTTAAAAGTTTCCTCAGACATTGCGGGGAATAATTCTAGAGGTTTCCAGGGGAGCTTTTTGGGTTGTTCGGGTTGGGGTTGTTGGGAGTGTGGTTGGGGTTGTGTTGGGTTAATTCCTGCTGACATCCAAGTGACAACCCACTCAGTCACCAGTACGGCAAAATCGGGATTAAGCCACATGGCTAAGTGGATTGCTACTTGTGGATGAATCCATGTGCCTTGTAACGAACCACCTTGAAATACTTGAATTAGCGTCGTTGTGGGATTCTCCTCTTCCGTTGCGGGATTCGTCGCAACGCCTTTGAAGATAATTTTTAGTCCTAATGCGTGAGGATAGGGCTTCAAGATATTCCGACGTTGAAGCTAAGCGAAAATAGTCATTCCACTTTTTACCCGCAGCTTTGCACAAAGCAGTTGCGTTAACATACCCGTCCCTAGCACGTTGTCCAATTGGATTATTATTCGCCTTGTGAAATAGTAAGTCCATAATTATCGTCCTTATGGTTTTAATTCGTGCGTTATAAGAGTGCTGTGGTAGAGTTATTCCTTCCTTGAGCATTTTGGAGGAATGGTTCTGTAACGCTTCTCCAACAGAATTCTGCAAAATTTGCAGTAGTTCTTCAATTCGCTTATCTGCGTTAGGGCTGGCACAACGCTGACTAATTATGTAGGCGCTCTCGATCCATCAGTTCCACCCCGATTTGTCCTGCCTGATTC
>JBARVL010000237.1:0-4960 GCA_049646245.1 Crinalium sp.
AAGTATTGTCTAATTTTTAAGGCTCTGTAGAGACGCGTTGGCGTGTTCATGCGCGATAGCGCTTTAGCCTGCGCGTAGCGCATAATTTCGCGTCTCTACAAAGATTAACTGATAACAGGACTTACGCAGAGATCCCCCTAAATCCCCCTTAAAAAGGGGGACTTTGAATTCCCCCCCTTTTTAAACCCTGCTAGGGGGGATCTAGGTTTTAGGCTTTCAGTGCGTAAGTCCTAATGAGATTGTATTTATTTTGATATACTATTAGAAAGCATTTTTACAGCTTCTAAAAAAGCATTAACATCATCATCTTTAGTGTTGAATGCTGTTACCAACCTAATAGTGTTTGATTCTTCTCCATTCCATCGGTAAAACTTAAAATCTTTCAACAAACCTTGAATTACTGTCTCAGGTAGTTTGACAAAAACTTCATTCGCCTCTACTGGATGACAAAGGGTGACTCCTGGCAACTGACTTAAGCCTGTTGCTAGTTTTTTTGCCATCTTATTAGCATTAATAGCATTATTTAGCCATAAATCATTACTAATATACGCTTCTAACTGGGCGGATAGAAATCGCATTTTAGAGAATAAATGTCCACTGCGCTTCCGCAAATATTTAAAATTTTTGGCTTGAGATTTATCAAAAAAAACGACTGCTTCTGCTGCCATAGCACCGTTTTTTGTTGCTCCGAAAGATAATACATCCACCCCAGCACGCCAAGTAATGTCTGCGGGTGTGCAACCCAAGCTGACAACAGCATTGGCGAAACGCGCCCCATCCAGATGTAAGCTGAGGTTGTGTGCATGAGAAACTTGTGCGATCGCCCTAATTTCCTCAATACTATAAACAGTCCCCGCTTCTGTCGCTTGAGTAATACTAACTGCTGCTGGTTGCACATGATGCACAACACCAGCACCCGCTTTCTTTAGCACCTCATCTAAATCATTAGCACTAATCTTCCCATGTTCACCAGCAAGTGTAACTAACTTAGCACCACCTGTATAAAATTCTGGCGCACCACATTCATCTACATTAATATGAGATTCTGCATGGCAATATATTGCCCCAAACGGCGGCGTTAATACCGATAAAGCCAAAGCATTAGCTGCTGATCCCGTTGCTACACAGAAAACACTAACTTCTTTTTCAAATAATTCCGAAAAAAGAGTGGATAGTCTTTGAGTGTAGCGATCTTCACCATAAGACATGGCAGAATCTTCATTTGCAGCTATGATTGCTGCCATAATTTCTGGTGCTACACCGATAACATTATCACTACAAAAGTTCATATATTAAGCGAGGTAATGTATTTGTTAGCCAAACAATAAATTAAGTTAACGTGATAAAAACATTCATCTGCTACTGAGGTTAACAAAACTATGGAGCAACATGAGCAACTGACAATAGCAGAGTATCAAGCAACAGCAGAATCTTTCCGCGCAGGTACTTGGGAGCATGACGTTTCTCAAAATCGTGAAGCTTTGGTAGCTGCTATGCCAAGAAATCCAGGTAAGATTTTGGATGTTGGTTGTGGTCCTGGACGAGATTTAGTTGCATTCAAAAGTCAGGGACATACAGTTATCGGTTTAGATGCTACACCTGCATTTGTGGAAATGGCGCAACAACTATCAGGATGTGAAGTGTGGCAACAGTCGTTTCTTAATCTTAATCTGCCACCAGACACCTTTGATGGTATTTTTGCTAATGCCTCGCTAATTCATGTTCCGCGTCTGGAGATGGTGAGAGTATTGCAAGATTTGAGGCTTGCGCTTGTTCCCAATGGCGCAATAATTATGTCTATGGTACGTGGAAACAACGAAGGTTATAGCGCCCGTGCAACAGGCTATCGTTATGTTGCTGGTTGGGAATATGAAACTTTAGCGCCCTGTGTAGAACAAGCTGGCTTTGAAATTCTCCATCACTACTATCGCCCACCTGGTTTACCTTGTGAAGCGCAATCGTGGCTAGTTATAGTAGCCCGTAACATTAAGAACCTATCCGAAAAATAAATAATCAGTAAAAAAAATCTGCGTTTATCTGCGTTTATCTGCGGTTAAATTCTCTTAAAATCACTTTTGGGATAGGCTCTAAGTAGGTGCGTGAAATTCAACGTTACTTGCGATCACTGGGACTGGGTACTGGTTACTGGTGACAGGGAAAACCGATATACGTTTATTTATGTCCACCTACTTAAAACTTGATTAATTAGCTATTGAGGAACTAAAAAAATGACTTCTGAACCTTATATTTTTCTAGCTGGTGCTAGTCGCGGAGTTGGACAGCAAATTGCTTTTCGTCTCATGGAACAAAACCGCCGAGTTAAAGCAATGTTGCGAACAGAAACAACTCGCGCTGATTTAGAAGCGATGAAGATTAAAGTAGTGATGGGTGATGCCTTGAATGTTGCAGATGTAGAACAAGCAATGCTAGGCGATGAACCTATTCATACAGTAATTACCACAATTGGCGGTTTGCCACAAGATGGTCAAAGATCGGATTTTTTGGGTAATAAAAATTTAATTGATGCTGCTGTCAAAGCTAATGTGAAAAAGTTTATTTTAATTACCTCTATTGGTACTGGTAATAGTGCCGATGCTATTCCACCACAGGCTATGCAAGCACTCGCGCCTGTTTTAGCAGAGAAAGACAAAGCAGAAAAACATTTAATTGCTAGTGGTCTTGCATATACTATTATTCGTCCAGGGGGATTAAAATATGAGCCTGCAACGGGTAATGGTATTTTGACAGAAAATCCCAATGTTGCAGGAATCATTCACCGTCCTGATGTGGCGCATTTAGTTTGTGAGTGTATAGATTCTGAAAAAACAAATAATAAAACACTATCAGCGATCGACCGGAATATGATGTATGGTGAGCCAGATTTTCAGGAGTTTAAACTGTAGAGACGCGAAATTTCGCGTCTCTACGATTTGAAGGGTTTTATCCAACCGAATTGCATAGCTAAGTCAATAGTGAAACGGGCGATCGCAAATAGTAAAATACTTTCTATTCCCAAGATGCCGAATGACCACACGGCATCTGGAAATTTTAATCCTACATCTACTTGTGCTAATCCTCGCACTAGCCCAAATGCTAAGACTGCACCATCATTAAGATGAGAGTTAGTGTCTGAGCGAATTATATAACGGTAGGTGATGCCGAATAGACAACCGCTAAGACTTGCGATCGCACCACTCACCAACAAGTTAACATCAGCTTTGCTCTGTAAACCTACAAGCGCCTCAAATACCTCTGCTAACAGTAAACTATTAGCTAGAGTGGCTACAGCATAAACCAAGCCAACAACAATACCAGCTAAAACGCCTGCTTTGATAGATTCTAGTCTTTCGGTGGGATTAAATTGGGAAGACCCGTTCACTATTATCTCTCGTATCTATAGCCTGATTGTTACCGAAAATATTATTACTCAGTTTTGATCATATAATCCTGAGATCGCTTCTTAAACAAATGCGAGATATACACCTCAAATTGAATTATTATAGGCGCTGGAGCTATTTAGTACCATTTCTGTTTACATACTGCTATGGATATTTTGACATTGGGTTGGGTTTCACTGTTAGTGCTGTTCACTTGGTCTATTTCAATGGTTATCTGGGGTCGTAACGGTTTTTAGAAAGATGGCGGAAACTCCCATTTTAAGTATTCTCGTCTTAGCTGCCTTCGGGTTGCTAGTGACGGTTTCTGGCGGCATCATATATTTGACATTCGCAGAATGGCGCGATCGCCGTCGCCAGGATCGCGATCAACGTTCTCGTCGCTAGGTATATAAACCGATTAACCTATATCTCAAGTTGAGACTAACAGATCTAAACAAGCTGTTAGTCTCAACTTTTTTTTGCCAAAATTGCTGATTTATAGCCGTCAGCAGTCAGCTATTTGCAGAACACAACATCGCTCAATACATCTGCTGGTACTACACGCCAATGGCGATGTCTTTTACGCAACACCTCAAGCCATTAGCAGTTGTGTACGATGGCATGGATGAGTTGTCGGCATTTAAAGGTGCATCACCAGCCCTCAAAGAATATGAAGCAGAACTATCGCTTGCAGGGGAATTCTATCGAGCAAAAAATTGATGCTCTTTTAGATGCACTTGAGTACGGTCAGAAAGGAATTGAGTTAGTAGTAAACGCATTAGACGATCGCACAAGAGTTGTTCGACAGTCAGCTTTATTGCTCTTATCTGATAGCAATGAAGATATTGCTATACAAGCTATATGGAATCATCTTCCTTTTGCAAAAATGCAATGTCTACACACATTGACAGAATTTAATCTCGATTGTTATAACCCTGAACAGCACCATCCAGACTATTTTGCGATCGCAGACTACAATAACACCCTTGTCTGTTATTGGGATTTGAGGTACAAAGCATCCTCGGTCAATGTCTGGAATTTGGAAACAGGTCAGCAAACAAAGAATTTTGTGCTGTCTAATGCTCACGAATTTGGTTTAGGGAAAGAAGGAAGAGTGTGCATTGTCAATTTTCAGGACTTAGTGTGGGCGCTAGATACAGAAACGCAGGAGCATATCGGCACTTATCCCGATTATTTCATATCTGTTCTAGCACTGCATCATCGCTGCTTTAATGTCAGCAAGAGCAAACAACCCTTAATTGCAACTGGTTCTTCTATCGGCTGGGCAGGAGAGTTTGAGATTTGGGACTATGAAACTTATACTCGTCGGCTGCATTATCAATTTCAGGATTTGGCTTTAGTTCCTCACGGGCAATCGTGGAATTTATCCGAACTTGAGCGTTTACGTAATTACGCATCACCATTTCTATTTACCCCTGACGGAAATTTTTTGGTGGCACGTTTCCGACAGAAAAAACACAGTCTGTTACAACTCTGGGACTTGGAGAAGGTAGAACTTATCCAAACTTTAGATAATCTCCCTTTGCTAACAGTGAATGCACTAGCAATTTGTCCTGATGGAA
>JBARVL010000238.1:0-12598 GCA_049646245.1 Crinalium sp.
TAAGCTAACGCGCATCTAAATTGTACATATGATAATTGATATAAAAGTTATCAAACCCTCTTCCCCTCTCTCCTCCCTCCTCTCTCCTCCCTCTCTAAAATATAAAATTTAGAAACACAACAGCTTAAGACTCAGCAGATTGCCGAGCAGGAGTGCCAAGCTCTAGTATTAGTACTCAATGCAAGTCATTAGATAGAAGTAATCAGGGATAATTTGTTGCAAAGTTGTAGTGTAGCTCTTCTCAAAATCAGGTAAAAAAGGTGATTAATTCATTAATAGAGATCGTCTATTTGCTATTGGTAAATAAAATCTTTACCAATAGCGATGGGATTGGCTCACCTACCTTAAGTCGTAAAATCCTACCTGCCCAACAAATTCTGATTAATTTAATTACTGAACTGATGCCCTCGACTACTATTACCAAAGTAATAGAGAATTAAATACAGGGTTGCAGATGCGTAAAAATCCGCACGACATGAAATCGGCATGATGGAAGATAAAATGACTAATTTACTACTGGTTGATGATGATGAAATTGATGTGATGACCGTCCAACGGGCGTTTAAGAAAAATAACATCACAAATAATCTCTATATAGCTACCAATGGAATAGAAGCATTAGCCATGTTACGAGGTAATGGTAATCCTCCCGTTGTGCCTCCACAAAGAAGGCTGATATTACTGGATTTAAATATGCCCAAAATGGGAGGAATTGAGTTTTTGCGTGAATTACGCAAAGATGAGGCTATTAAAGCTACTCCAGTGATTGTTTTGACAACTTCTAATGAAGATAAAGATAAAGTAGAAGCCTACAATCTCAATGTCGCTGGGTATATTGTTAAACCAGTAACTTTTAGCAAATTTGTTGAAGCAGTAGCAACTTTAAATAAATATTGGACTCTCAGTGAAATGCCGTAGTAAGGATTAAAGATTTTGAACAATCAATTAAACCTAAAATTACTGCTTCTGCGCGTAGGGCTATCCAAAATCAAAAATAGTTATGGAAGACATTCTCAATATATTGGTGGTGGAAGATGATGAAATAGACCGGATGGCAGTGCGTCGGGCTTTAAAGAAGGCGGGCGTACAAATGCAAATATTCGAGGTAGAAAGCTGTCAAAGTGCGATCGCCACTTTAAAACAACAAAGCTTTGACTGCGTATTCCTCGATTATCGTTTACCTGATGGCGATGCCCTACATTTAGTTAAAAATGTCCGCGCCGCTAATCTAAAAGTGCCATTAGTCGTATTAACAGGTCAAGGCGACGAGCAAATTGCTGTTGAGTTGATGAAAGCTGGCGCTTCCGATTATCTTTCTAAAGGAAAAATTTCACCAGAAAGCCTTTATCGCAGTCTCAGCAATGCTGTACGAGTTCATCGTGCTGAGATGCAAGCTGAATTAGCTACTCAACGTCTGCGGGAAAGTGAAGAACGCTATCGTTTAGTATTAGAAGGTTCTAAGGACGGAATTTGGGATTGGGATCTGGTTAAAAACCAAGTTTATTGGAATGACCGCTTATTTGAAATTACTGGTTTATCTTCTACAGAATCAACCATTACTTACGAAGTATTTTCAGAACTTTTGCATCCAGAGGATCGGCAACGAGTCCTAGATGCACTTAATGCTCATTTTGAGGATCAAATTGATTATAATATCGAAATTAGGCTTTTACATACCTCCGGGGAATATCGCTATTGCATTGCGCGTGGTAAGGCGCAGCGCGATGATCAAGGTAAAGCTATGCGGATGTCGGGTGTAATTAATGATATCACCGAGAGAAAACGGGCAGAAGAATCCCAGCGTTTTTTAGCTGAAGCAAGTGTTTTACTTTCTGCTTCTTTAGATTACCAAACAACTTTAGAAAATTTAGCAAAATTAGCAGTACCTCGCCTAGCCGATTGGTGTGCAATTGATGTAGTTGAGCCAGATAAGTCTTACCGCAGAATTGCAGTATCTCATGTTAATCCAAACAAAGAAGAATTAGTTTGGGAGTTACAGCGTCGTTATCCAGCTAATTTAGATGGTAATTATGGATATGCGAAAGTGATTCGCACAGGTGAATCAGATGCAGGTTTTGAGATCGCGGAAAATAAATTAGTTGAATTTGCTAACGATAGTAAGCATTTACAACTTTTACAAGCATTAAATTTAAAATCTTATATTTGTGTACCTTTGGGTGTTTGGGACAAAACTTTAGGATCAATTTTATTTGTTCTAGCAGAATCAGGGCGACGTTTTACTCCAGCAGATTTAGAATTAGCCGAAGATTTGGCACGGCGGGCGGCGTTAGCAATTGAAAATGCCAGACTGTATCGTGAAGCCCAAGATGCCAGCCATAATCTGCGGTCAGCAATTTTAGTTTTAGGAGAACAGCAACAACAGTTGCGGACGCTACAGCAACTTACCAATTTACTGAATCAACGTCTGACTGATTTACCTGGTTTATTGCGCGTAATGGTTGGGGCTGTTTGTGATGCGATTATTGGTGCTGACTTTTGCTTTATTATTCTGCACAATTCCCAATGTAATCGACTGGTATTAAGTGTCACGGCTGGAAGTGGTACTGATAAATTACGCTTGGAAGATGCTTTTTCTCCAGAAGATGGTTTATTAAGTCAGGTATTTGCTACGGGAGAATCACAGTTAATTCAACGTGATAGTAATGACCATGATCAGAGTGAGTTACCAGCTTCGCTTTATGCTGTTGCTATTGAGTCTGTGCAAGCTGGTAGATTAGGAGTTTTGGCGGTTGGGAATTGGGAAGATGCTGCTGCTTTTGAGGAGGAAGATAAGCATTTATTAGTAGCAGTGGGGGAACAAGCGGCGATCGCCATTGATAATGCTAGACAAATTAATACTTTAGAAGAAAGAGAAGAACGTTTAGAACTGCAAAATGAAATCTTAGCTCAACAAAATCAAGAATTAGAAACCCAAAGACAGCAAATACAGTTGCAAAATTTGCAACTAATGGAAGCTGCAAAATTAAAATCTCAGTTTCTCGCTACAATGTCTCACGAATTACGCACACCGATGAATGCCATTATTGGTTTTTCGCAACTTTTATTGCGACAACGCAATCATCAGCTAACACCGCTACAATTAGATATGATGGAGCGTATTCTTAATAATGGTAAACATTTATTAACTATTATTAATGACATTCTCGATCTGTCTAAAATAGAGGCAGGTAGAATGGAATTGCAATTAGAAGAATTTCATTTACCGCATTTAGTAAAAGCGACGACGGGAGAATTGCGATCGCTTGCCGAAGAAAAGAACTTAGCTATGGTGATTAAAGCAGAAGTAGAAAATCCTTATGTGATCAATGATATTACTCGGATGAGGCAAGTTTTAGTTAATCTAATTTCTAATGCCATTAAGTTTACGGAAACTGGAATGGTAGAGGTAGAATTAGAAGAACTGCCATCAGATCAGATAGCGATTATAGTTAGAGATACAGGAATAGGGATTCCTCAAGCAGATTTAGAGCATATTTTTGAAGAATTCCGCCAAGTAGACCAAAGTTTGAAAAAAAAGCACTATGGTACAGGTTTAGGACTAGCAATTACAGATTCCTTGGTACAATTAATGCACGGTAAAGTTTCAGTCGAATCTCAGTTGGATCAAGGTTCGACTTTTCGGGTGGAATTTTCTCGTGAAATTAAAAATTAAATCGAGTTGATTTGAAAATTTTGCTTAATAATATACCTCTTGATAGGTAAATATGGGATAAAACTTATTATATATAGATTAATATCAACTGAAAGATGTTAGCGGTTATCAATTTTCAATTAATAAAACTCTAGACTGTGCATACGGGGTGTGAAAAAAACTTTGGTTATTCAAATCACCCAATGACTGTTAATTGTTAATTGTTAATTGTTAATTGTTAATTGTTAATTGTTAATTGTTAATTGTTAATAAAATGCCTGACCACAAAATAATTGTCATTGGAGCTTCAGCAGGTGGAGTAGAAGCACTGATAACATTAGTTAAAAAATTGCCGCCAGAGTTTCCAGCAGCTATTTTTATTGTGCTTCATATTCCACCACATGGCACTAGCGTTTTACCAACAATCCTTAGTCGCGCGGGCAAACTCAAAGCTATTCACCCTCATGATAGACAAGTAATTAAGTCTGGACAAATTTATGTAGCACCACCAAATTATCACTTACTAATTAAACCTGGTTATATTACCTTAGCTTGTGGTCCTAAAGAAAATGGTCATCGACCTGCGGTAGATCCTTTATTTAGGACAGCCGCCAGAGTATACGGCTCAAAAGTAATTGGTGTAATTTTATCAGGATCGCTTGATGATGGTACAGCAGGTTTGATGGCGATTAAGATGCGGGGTGGTGTTGCTGTTGTGCAGAACCCGAAGGAAGCAATGTTTTCAGGAATGCCTACCAGCGCGGTTGAGAATGTCGCGGTGGATTATATTATGCCCTTATCAGGAATTCCATCACTTTTGGCAGAGTTGGTAAATCAGCCAATAACAAAGGAAGAACAGCCCATGCCGGATGAAATGGAGATAGAATCGGATATAGCTGAATTAGAGATTAACGCTCTTCACCAACACGATCGCCCCGGTGAGCCTTCAGGTTTTGCCTGTCCCGCCTGTGGTGGTAGTTTGTGGGAAATTCAGGAAGGAAATTTGCTCAGGTTTAGGTGTCGTACAGGTCATGCTTTTTCATCGGGAACACTTTTAGCAGAACAGTCTGAGGCTTTAGAAGAAGCTTTGTGGATAGCGCTACGAGCCTTGGAAGAGAGTTCGGCTTTAGCGGCTAGGTTAGCAGAGAAAGCACGCGATCGCCAGCACCTTAAATCAGCAGAACGTTTTGAGCAGCAGTCACAAGATGCCCAAATGCGTGCTAATGTCATCCGAGAAGCGCTATTGAATGACTCTCAAGGAAAAGTCTTAAATTATCCTAATGGAAATCCAAAATTAGATAAGATTTGATTTTATTTAACTATATAAAATAATATTAAAAACGCCAAGGCTTAATTGAATGTTAAAACAGGATGTTACACCTGAATTTATCGCTTTATTAGATTATATCAAAAATAATCGCGGATTTAATTTCACTAATTATAAAACTCCCAGTTTGATCCGTCGCGTTCGCTTACGGATGAAAGAAATTAATATTAATAGCTATAGTGACTATATAGACTATTTAGCAGTACAGCCAGAAGAATTTAATCATTTATTTAATACAATTTTAATCAATGTTACTTGCTTCTTCCGCGATCGCAGTGCGTGGGACTACCTTGCTAGTGATATCATCCCTTTAATTATTAACAACAAGCCAGACCAACATATTCGTGCATGGAGTGCTGGATGTGCTTCTGGGCAAGAAGCCTACACCTTAGCAATTGTCCTGGCTGAAATTATCGGTGTTAAGCAGTTTCGGGAGCGGGTGAAAATTTTTGCGACAGATGTAGATGAGGAAGCTCTTAGCCAAGCGCGGCAAGGTAGTTACTCTCTCAAAGAAGTTAAAGATATTCCCGTGCATTTACTCACAAAATACTTTGACTCTCAGGCTAACCGTTATACTTTCAATAAAGAGTTGCGTCGTTGCCTAATTTTTGGTCGCCACAACTTGATGCAAGATGCACCTATTGCTAAAGTTGACTTGTTGGTATGTCGCAACAGCTTAATGTATTTCAATGTCGAGGGACAAAGTAGGCTGCTAGAGCGTTTTCACTTCGCTCTTAATGATGATGGTTTTCTGTTTTTAGGTAAAGCAGAAACTTTATTTACTCGCAGTAATTTGTTCATTCCCGTAGATTTAAAACGACGTATATATATTAAAGTTTCCAAAAGATCTTCTCAGCCAAACCGTTTATTCTCTATCCCTCAAAATAACCCAGAGCAAACACCGTCTGAAATAGTGAATGAAAAACTTTTATACGAGGCAGCCTTCAAAGCCGATACCTTAGCACAGGTAGTTGTGGATATTACAGGTTGCTTGTTTTTAGCTAACGAAAACGCTTATAATTTATTTGGCTTGAATTCCTGGGATATAGGTCGCCCTTTTCAGGACTTGGAAATTTCTTATCGACCTGTAGAATTGCGCTCTCAGATCGATCAAGTCAGCGCTGAACATCGCCCAACTACTTTATCAGAAATAAAATGGTCAACGGCTGATGGTGACATTAAATATTTTGATATCAAAATCATTCCTTTGCTAAACCAGCAAACTCTCTTGGGAGTAAAAATAATTTTTACTGACGTAACTAGCTATCAAAAATTACAAAATGAGTTAGAACATTCCAATCAAGAGTTAGAAGCTGCTTATGAGGAATTGCAATCGGCTAACGAAGAATTAGAAACGACTAATGAGGAATTGCAATCGGCTAACGAAGAATTAGAAACGACTAACGAAGAACTACAGTCTACTAACGAAGAATTAGAAACTACTAACGAAGAACTACAGTCTACTAATGAAGAACTGCAAACACTCAACCAAGAATTACTGCAACGTAGTTCTGAACTAAACCAAGTCAACTTATTTTTGGAGTCAATCTTAACTAGCTTGCACATTGGAGTGGTAGTGTTGGATGATGAGTTGTGCATTCATATTTGGAACTATAAAGCAACAGATATGTGGGGGCTGCGGTTAGATGAAGTTCAAGGTAAACATTTACTGAATCTGGATATCGGCTTACCATTAGAGCAACTTAGACAACCGATTAAGCTGTGCTTATCCCCGGATGGGATAGATCAAGAGTTGGTATTAAATACTACAAATCGTCGTGGCAAATCAATGGAGTGTAAAATTAGCCTGATACCAGTTAGTCATACACACGCAACATTTCAGGGAGTAATTATCTTAATGGAGGAAATAATCTAGTTTGCAGTTGCCAATTTGGACAATTATGTAATATATATCAGGAAAGATTTAAACGGTTGTGCAAAGGCTTACACGAAAGATAGAGGTTTTATAGCTAAAGTAAGAGTTAATCTTCAAATGAGTCAGCAGTAAGGGGTGGTAGCAGTGAATGAAGAGGAGTTTGTCAATCAACTTGGGGTAGTGCGCGATCGCGCCTCTGTCTTGTACGATGAAGCAATGCGATCGCATTATCAAGCACCTGAATTGCTACCCGTTGCTGTAGAAGAGTTACGGACTGCTTTAGAAGAACTGCAAGTAGCCGAAGAAGAACTGCGCTATCAGAATCAAGAGTTATTAGCTACTCGTTATCAGGTAGAAGTTGAACGTCAGCGCTACCAAGATTTATATGAGTTTGCGCCAGATTGCTATTTACTGACTAACGATCAAGGAACAATCACTGAAGCTAACCGTGCGGCGGCGAAACTGTTTAACCTAACTCAGAAATACCTGATTAATAAACCCTTGATTACTTTTGTAGTCGAGGAACAACGTCATAATTTTGTTAACGAACTGCTCAGGGTGAAACAAAAAGAGCGGGCGCAGGAGTGGGAATTGCTGATGCAACCACGTAATGGGGAACCATTTGACGCTGCTATCACCGTAGCTGCGATGCACAATCAAGATGGTGATTTGATTGGTTTGCGCTGGTTAGTGCGCGATATTACCACCCGCAAACAGGCAGAAGAACAAAGACGGCTGATAGAGATTCAGAATTTGCAACTGTTAGAAGAATCGCGCCTCAAATCCCAGTTTTTAGGAATTATATCCCACGAACTACGCACGCCACTAAATTCGATTCTGGGATTTTCGCAAGTAATGTTGCGGCAATTTGATCGCCAGTTAATGCCACAGCATATCAATATGCTAGAGCGGATATTAAATAATGGTAAACAACTTTTAACAGTAATTAACGATATTTTAGACTTTTCGCGACTACAAGCAGGTAGTTTAGAATTTCGGCTAGAGGTATTTAATATTGAGCAATTAATTACAACGATTATTAAGGATTTTCAACGTACTGCCGAACAGAAACAATTATCGTTAAATTTAAATATTAGTTTACAAAATCACCAAGTTGTGAATGATAGCGATCGCTTGCGTCAGATTTTAGTAAATTTATTGTCAAATGCGATTAAGTTTACTGAAGCTGGCAGTGTGTGGGTTGAAGTGCGGGATTTTGACGGAGATAAATTAGAAATTATCGTTAAAGATACCGGAATTGGCATCAGCGATACTGATATGCAACATATTTTTAAAGAATTTCGCCAAGCAAATCAGACAAATACTCGCATACCAGGGGGTACTGGTTTAGGGTTAGCAATTACAGATTCCTTAGTACAGCTAATGAAGGGAAAAATTACAGTAAAGAGCCAATTAGGTGAAGGTTCTACTTTTCGTGTCGAGTTACCACACAGCTTAAGTTTGCAGCAATCATCTAGGGCGGTAAAGACGCTTTGTTGATAGGGGAGAGGAGGGAGGAGAGAGGAGAGAGGAGAGAAGAGAGAAGGGATTTTATATTTAATCCCAAAAATCTGGCTATAGCGACTAAATCTAAATAAACATCTGTGTTTATCTGTGTTTATCTGTGTTCCATCTGTGGTAAAAAACAACTCAAAAATTAGCATTTTCAATAAAGTTTAAACTTTATTTAATACCAATTTTCTCTATATTAGTAGTGGGTAGAGTGCGATCTTCGCAGCGTAACGCACCCTACTAAGGTTAGGGATAATAATCTGGCTACCTGGGGTGAGTTCAATAGTTTGGATGGGAACAGTTACTCTCATGTTTGTGCCTCCGTTAATTCCTGGGCTTCAAAGTTAGCTTTTTCAAGAAATTTTCAACCCTGTTAGGACTTACGCACCGAAAGCCTAAAACTTAGATCCCCCTGAGCAACCCTTTAAAAAGGGGGGGGAATTCAAAGTCCCCCTTTTTAAGGGGGATTTAGGGGGATCTCTGCGTAATTCCTGCCTGTTTGATTTACAGCAGTTCCCGCAGTAGTGAGGTACACCCAATATAGTGGTAGCGACTGTAAGAAATAATGTTGGTAATTTCTGACCGTACCTCATAACAGAAGGAACTGCTGTAACTTTAAATCTTGCGTTCTGCTAACCTAAGTTTAGCTGAACGAGAACGCGGGTTATTTTCAAGCTCATCTTCTTGAGGAATAATTGGCTTTTTAGTCAATACTTGTAATAGCGGCGATTCTTTTAATCTATGCTTAACAATCCTGTCTTCCAAACTATGAAAACTAATAATTCCAATTCTGCCGCTAGGTTTTAACCAATTAGGTGCAGTATCTACAAACTTTTCTAGTGAAGTTAATTCTTGATTAACTACTATTCTTAATGCTTGAAATACTCTAGTCGCTGGGTGGATTCTACCATAGCGGTATTGTCGGGGGACGGAGTAGGCGATCGCTTCTGCTAATTCTGTAGTTGTCTTAAACGGGCGATTTTCGACAATTCTCCGCGCAATCCTTCTGGAAAGGCCTTCTTCTCCATATTTAAAGAAGATATCTGCTAATTCCTTTTCATCCCAAAAATTAATAATATCTGCGGCGGTAAGATCTTCTCGTCGATCCATCCGCATATCTAATGCTGCTTCGTGGCGAAAACTAAAGCCACGCTCAGGGAAATCTAGGTGTACAGAGCTAACACCTAAGTCTGCTATTATACCATCAAAAGTAACATTTTTAGGATTAAATTCCGCAAAATTGCTTTGAATAAAATTGATCCGTGAGTTAAAATTAGTTAAGACAATTTTAGCGGCTGCGATCGCACTTTCATCGCGATCAATTGCCGTTACTTGCACATCCGGTGCAGCCTCCAAAATCAAGCGGCTGTGTCCGCCACCTCCCACCGTAGCATCCAAATAATGCCCCCCTGGACGAATTGCCAAGCCCTCGACTAACTCTCGGCTTAATACCGATATGTGAAAAAACTCAGGCTTATCCATTGATAATTGTTAATTGTTAATTCTTAATTGATCAATATGGCACAAATTGAAACCAGAACAGAGCCGATGGTGCTGAACATGGGACCGCACCATCCATCTATGCACGGGGTATTAAGACTAATTGTCACCCTTGATGGCGAAGATGTGGTGGACTGTGAACCAGTAATCGGCTATCTGCATCGAGGCATGGAAAAAATTGCCGAGAACCGTACCAATATTATGTACGTTCCTTACGTTAGTCGCTGGGACTACGCCGAAGGGATGTTCAACGAAGCAATAACAGTCAACGCACCAGAAAAACTAGCTGATATTCCAGTTCCCAAACGCGCCAGCTATATTCGGGTAATTATGCTGGAGTTGAACCGCATCGCTAACCATTTATTATGGCTTGGTCCCTTCTTAGCTGACGTTGGCGCACAAACTCCCTTCTTCTACATTTTCCGCGAACGGGAATTAATTTACGATTTGTGGGAAGCAGCCACAGGTTATCGGATGGTAAATAACAACTACTTCCGCATTGGTGGTGTAGCTGTTGATTTACCTTATGGTTGGGTAGATAAGTGTGTAGACTTCTGTGACTACTTTGACCCTAAAGTTGATGAGTATGAACGCTTAATCACCAACAACCCAATTTTCCGCCGTCGTGTAGAAGGCGTTGGAACTATCGGGCGTGAAGAAGCGATTAACTGGGGTCTTTCTGGTCCAACCTTACGCGCTTCTGGGGTGAAGTGGGATTTACGCAAAGTTGACCACTACGAATGCTACGACGACTTTGACTGGGATGTACAGTGGGAAACTGGTGGCGATTGCTTCGCCCGTTACCTAGTGCGGATTCGTGAAATGCGCGAATCTGTCAAAATTCTGCGTCAAGCCTTAAAAGCACTTCCAGGCGGACCTTATGAAAACTTAGAAGCCAAACGGATGATGGAAGGCGCAAAATCTGAGTGGAATGGCTTTGACTATCAGTACGTTAGTAAGAAAATTGCTCCTACCTTTAAGATTCCCAAAGGCGAACACTACGTCCGTGTAGAAAGTGGCAAAGGCGAGTTAGGCATCTTTATAGTTGGGGATGATAACGTCTTCCCTTGGCGCTGGAAGATTCGCACCGCCGATTTCGTGAATCTGCAAATTCTGCCTCATATCCTCAAAGGTTTCAAGGTGGCGGATATCGTGACGATTTTGGGCAGTATCGACATCATCATGGGGTCAGTAGACCGTTAGGATTTGCTTATGTAGAGACGCGAAATTTCGCGTCTCTACAAGCTGAATTGCATCAACTAACAAAGGGCATGAGGCAGGGTTCCTCCAAGGGTTCGTTCCCAGGTTCAACCTAGGAACGAGATTAAAATAATATATTTATTTTGTCCAAACTGGATGTATAAGTATTCAGTAGTTGAATCAAGAAACTAATAATGGAAATTCCAGAAATTACTCAAAAACTTTTAGCAGCGAAAAAAGCCAAAAATGTCAGTTTTGCTGATTTAGAAAAAGTAATTGGACGTGATGAAGTTTGGATAGCAGCCGTATTTTATCGTCAAGCTAGTGCGTCTGAAGAAGAAGCAAATAAACTGGTATCTGCATTAGGACTGGATCAAGAGATTGCAGCAGAATTAACTGAATCTTCAGTTAAAGGTTTAGGTCCTATTGTACCTACAGATCCGTTAATTTATCGTTTTTATGAAATCATGCAAGTGTATGGAATGCCTTTAAAGGCAATTATACATGAAAAGTTTGGTGATGGGATTATGAGCGCCATTGATTTTACTTTGGATGTGGAAAAAGAAGAAGATCCAAAAGGCGACAGGGTTAAACTAATTATGTCAGGAAAATTCTTACCATATAAAAAATGGTAAGGAAAATTTTAAAATAATTTCGCTTTTGATTAACCCCACCCCCCAACCACTCTCCGTAATGGTAAGGGGGCTAAATCTTGTAACTAGGTCAAACTACCCCACCCCCTAGCCCCCTCCCCTTATTAAGGGGAGGGGGAAGTTTTGGGTTTGATCTTTTTTATGTAGTTCTTGAATAAATTCCTAAATACTGCGATCGCCAATCTGTTAAACTTTATTTTTAAGTAGTATTTAATCATTCAATTATCTTATGGCTGATTCCAATAAATGCGAGTGGACACCTGAAGCAGAAGCGTCTTTAAAGGAAATTCCCTTTTTTGTCCGTCCCGCAGCTAGAAAAAAAATTGAGAAGTACGCGCAAGAAGCAGGGCATTCAACTATTACTGTAGAAGTTTATGCAGAAGCTAAACAGAAATTTGGGCAAAAATAATCTATAAAATTAATTTCCTGCATTTGATGATAATGCTTAATATTGAAATAATTTTAACGATGTAATAAATTACGTTGAATGGCATTTAAGTAAGCAAAAACAGGAAATTGATAAGACTCAATTACAATACTAACAACCAATAATAAATGGCATACAAAAGTTAATCCAATCCAAAATAGAGGTAGCCAAGATAAGAAAGTATCAGGTTCGGCGGGGAAAATATAGGCGCTGAGGGCAACTAAGGTTGCTGGTAATAATACGAATGCGATCGCACCTAATACGATACCCCAACCGATTACAACACCATTTTGATAAACACTTCGCCATCCTCTACCATTCCAACGCCAAGTCAAGGGTAATGAACTATCTGCCATAGTCAAATGTTGTGTAACAACATTTAATGTAAAGATGTGGCGGCAAAAGTTACAAGCTAATGCTTCCATTAATGGCATAGTTGAAATTTGACCAT
>JBARVL010000239.1:0-3030 GCA_049646245.1 Crinalium sp.
ATATATTGCGTCACCCAAGCAGGAGTATAAAACACTCCCTGAGTTTTTCGCTTACCTTTTTTATTGTCGTATTCCTGTCCAGCAGTTTCCGCTTTTAACTCTTCTAAATCTGTAACGGACTGCTCAAAAATATGCCCTAAAATATCAACAGAAACTTCTGTATCAAAATCATATCTTGTTAACTGCTTAAGTTGACTACATAGAGGATCTGGAACAGTAAGTTCTTCATCTAAAATAACATCATGCTGAAATAAACCGCCATTATAACCAGGTATAGGCGGATCTTCATTTCCGATATCTACCCAACTAAATACCTTTTTATAATTAGCCCATATTGGCTGAGGATTATAAATATCTTTCGAGTCATGGGCGTTACTTAAAATTTTAGCAGGTAATAAACCTTTATCTTCACAAAAAGCGATAAATAAAACGCGATCTAATGTTTTCTGAGCTTTTTCAATTAAAACGCGATCGCGATCGAGAATATCTAGAGAAGCACTAAACCGAAAGTGTTTAACCAAACTTAATCGTATAGCTTTATACTCTTCATAAAGCTGATTAGTAATAGTCTCTTGAACCTCTTGAGACTTAGCTAAAAGTTGATCTATTACTGAAACAGACTGCGGTGTATTTTTGCTAGGTAAAAAATTATCTCTACATAATATAAAGTAAAACCGCTTAAACGCTGCTAACTCTTCTAAATCTAATAATAAAAACCGTTCATAATAAGCCGGAGTTTTAGCAGTGTGATAAACTCGGATTTCTTGATAATTCGAGATAATAATCCATTGACAATTAGGAGTATAATTAGCATAGCGCCAACCTTGCTCGACTGCTGATTCTTTACGTCCTTTCTCAGGTCGATCCAAATTATCCTTAGTTGATTTTAATTCAATAGGTGCAATTATCCGACCTTGTAATTTAACCTTACCTTGCTTGTGTTCCTCTGCTGTAAAAAATCCTAAAGCGCCATCCGCAGAACCCCCACCATCTGATATAGTTTGTTCAGCATGAATTTCCCAAGCTTTCCCACCACCCTGAATAACTGAACGATAGCCTAAAACATCTTGAAATAAATCTTTCAAAAAATCGCCGTGCAGAGAAGTTTCTTTAATTTGGTCAAGCGTACCTGTTTTTAAAGCAATTATCCACTCTTTTATTTTATGATGCCTTTCCTCAATATCTGCTGGAAACGAGAAATTTAAGATAGCTGTATTAACAGTTTTACTATGAAACAGAGCATTATTATTCTGATAAACCATACTTACAAAAACCACCCCGCATTAACAGCATATCCGAAAAGTCGTTTTAAGAGAATTTAACCGCAGATAAACGCAGATGTTATGATGTGATTATTTATTTCTCCGATCGACTCTAAACCCCTTATACCAAATTCATAAAATAGTGCTACACATAAATGATCCCCCTAAATCCCCCTTAAAAAGGGGGACTTTAATAAAACTCAGGTTCCCCCCTTTTTAAGGGGAGCTAGGGGGGATCAATCAACTGTCGCAAGAATAAATGAAATTAGTATTAGACAAGTTTATTCCCACCTTTGCGCCCTTTGCGCTTACCTTTGCGCCCTTTGCGTTAAAAAAATAAATTATCCGTAGCCAATAATACAGATTATCATCCAACAATAACCATCATCAAAAATGGGTATTTATACTACTGAAAGCATAGGCTAATTACCCCTTAAATCGAGACAATAGATATATAGAGGGCTGTAAACCATTAACCTAGCCCTCAATTAAGGAGTGTATTAGCTGTGGTTGTACAAATATCCAAAAACACCTACGAAACCAAAACCCAAGAAATCGCCAAGCAACTTTTAGCAGCCACGCGGGAAAATCGCTCCTTTTTTGCCAAAATCGGCGACCAAATGCGCTGGGATGATAAACTACTCGCATGGGCGATGAGTAACCCTGGTTTACGAGTACAGTTATTTCGCTTTATTGACTGTCTCCCCGCATTACGCAGCAAGGCGGAAATTGCTCGTCATTTGCAAGAATATTTAGGTGATGAGTCGGTGGAACTTCCCGCAGCATTAAAGGGTATGCTAAATTTTGCTAACTCTGATTCTATGCCGGGACAGTTAGCTGCTACAACTGTATCAACAGCAGTGGAAACTTTAGCCCATAAATATATTGCTGGGGAAAATATTAACCAAGTAATTAAAACTGTTGAGCGGTTGCGTAAGGATAAGATGGGTTTCACCATAGATTTATTAGGTGAAGCGGTAATTACGGAAGCTGAGGCGCAATCTTATTTAAACCGCTATCTGGAATTAATTGAGCAACTTACTGATGTTGCTAAAAAGTGGTCATCAGTACCCATTATTGATGCTGCTGATGGGGAACCTATACCACAAGTGCAAGTCTCTGTCAAGTTAACGGCGTTTTATTCGCAGTTTGATCCGTTAGATGATAAGGGGAGTGAGGAAAAAGTAAGCGATCGCATCCGCATTCTACTACGTCGCGCTGCCGAATTAGGTGCTGCTATCCATTTTGATATGGAACAGTATAAATATAAGGATTTAACTCTCTCTATCCTGAAAAAAATCTTAATGGAAGAGGAGTTTCGCACCCGTACAGATATTGGTGTAACTCTACAAGGTTATCTGCGCGACAGTCAGCAAGATTTACAAGATTTAATTGCATGGGCGAAACAACGCGCTTATCCTGTAACAGTACGCTTAGTTAAAGGCGCATATTGGGATCAAGAAACGATTAATGCAATTCAAAAAGATTGGAAACAACCTGTATATAACGATAAAGCGGCGACAGATGCAAATTTTGAAAGACTCACGCAATTGTTGCTAGAAAATCACGAGTATTTATATGCAGCAATTGGAAGTCATAATGTGCGATCGCAAGCTTATGCTATAGCTATAGCAGAAACTCTCAATATCCCCAAACGCCGCTTAGAAATGCAAGTGCTTTACGGCATGGGTGATAAACTAGCAAAAGCATTAGCAGATCGTGGTTATCGAGTTAGAGTTTACTGCCCTTATGGTGAATTATTACCAGG
>JBARVL010000240.1:0-11350 GCA_049646245.1 Crinalium sp.
GCACCAGTAGTGACTCTCACGTATCTATCAATCGGTACATTGTTTAATGTATGGTGTACTACTCGTGCAGCTAAAGTTGCTCCGCCATCGGCATTAGCTTGGTTGATTTTAGGTATGCTCATACCTGGAAAATCAACACGAGTATCGCGCGGAATTGATAGCATTTTTACGGAACGATCGCTCGGATCTAGCCGTAACAGCAGCATCGTATCACTACGACCTCTGAATATTTGGCGTGAGTCGTCTGGAACGTCGAGAACGCGGTCAATTCCCATCACTAGGATATTAACTGGTCGTGATAAACCATAATGAAAGCTTTCGCTCCAAAGATCCTTCTTTGCTTGTCCTTGATTGGTGACAGCTATAAATGGAGATAAAGGAACCATCAGCGCCACAGTAGCTCCGAGTGTAGCCGAAGTTACGCCTGTTAGGGCAAATGCCCCGCTCCATAACAGCGATCGCACTGTAAAAAAGTTAAATTTTTTGTCTAGCAACTGCTGTGAGAAAATTCTAACTAACCTTGAGAGAGACGCTTGAGAATTAGGAGCTTTCTTTTTCTGAAATTTGTCTGCGGCATCATTAACAGTTTGGCGGTGATGATTAGCAGAACCTTTGGAGGATTTAAAAATTAAATCCTCGGCTGAATTTTTTACACCTTGTTCCACGTTCACCTCACCATAAAGCTTGATCTGAGTCCTGATTAGTGCATGACTAAAAGCTCATGCTGGATTATAGCTTGAGCTTTTTAGTCAATGTAGTTATAACAATCACTCAGAAAAATTAATCTTGTTGCATAGGGCAAAGTTACTATAGACCCAAAATAGTTACTGCTACCAATGGATAGATCTTTAATTCCCGTTATTCTCGCAGGTGGTAAAGGTGAGCGATTTTGGCCTCTGAGCCGTAAAGACCGACCTAAGCAATTTTTATGTCTAGATGGCAGTGGTAACAGTTTGTTACAGGAAACTGCTAATCGCTTGCTAACAATGGCTAATGGTTGGGAGGGGTTATGGGTTGTGACATCTGCCCAACTAGAGGCAGGAGTGCGATCGCAACTTCCTCAGCTACCTGTCGAAAATTTGCTTGTAGAACCTGAAGGTCGAGATACCGCAGCAGCAGTCGCTTGGGCAACTCTGGAGGTATCTCGCCGTTATGGGGAAGATGCAGTTATTGGCTTTTTTCCTGCGGATCACTGGATTGGCGATCAACTAGCTTTTCAAAACACTCTGAATGCAGCAACTCAACTTGCTACCTCTTTGGCAGCTATTGTTACATTAGGAATTACTCCTAGCTATCCGTCTACTGGCTACGGTTATATTCAGCAAGGTGAACAAGTTGGTACTTTTGGAGAATTGCCAGTTTACCGAGTTGAGCGATTTACAGAAAAGCCAGATCGACAAACAGCAGAAAAGTTTCTGGCAACAAAAAGCAGTACGGGAGAATGTCCTTATACCTGGAATAGTGGGATGTTCGTGTTTCAGGCTGGTGTTGTTTTAGAGGAATTAGAAAAATATGCCCCAGAAATAATTCAACCTTTGAAAGCTCAGGGTTTAGCTGCTTATGGGGAGTTAGCTAAGAAAAGCATTGACTATGCTTTGATGGAGAAGACGGAGTTAGCTTATGTAATCCCTGCATCATTTGGTTGGGACGATTTAGGCGACTGGAATGCGATCGAGCGTCTCTTAAAAGGGGATGCTAAAAATGTGGAGTTGGCGCAGCATATCGGGTTAGATACAGAGGGCGCAATTCTTTATGCTACGGATTCCGATGAGGTAATAGTCACGATTGGATTAGAGGATATTGTGGTAGTGCGCGATCGCAATGTTACTTTAATCGTCAACAAAGACCGCACCCAGGATATCAAACAGATAATCAAGTTGCTGCAACAACATCCAAATCTAGAGCAACTGCTGTAGTCAATGATCAATTATCAATGATCAATTACCAATGATCATTGATAATCGAGAAGCTAACTGCTATAGAATTACTTTTACAAAATTTAATAATTAAATTCTCAGTAACTTAGTTGTTTTGTAACATTAAATACATTTTGTGAGTAGATGGGTTGATAAAACTATTAATAACCTTGAGGGATGCCCCATAGAGGGATGCGGTTACAAAGAAGTACAACTCAGCAAAAATAAGCGAGTATTTTTTGGTAAAATCAATTTACTTACTATTAATTTAGTGGTAGTTTTGTGAAACAAAATATTACTCAAATTACATAAATAAAGTGCTTCTAGGGTTCCGGTTTAAGTATTCGCTGCTTAAATGTCTGGGTCGAGAGAAGCAAGCTAAATTAATAGATTTACTAAAAAATCTATCATTAGCTACACGGCGGGATAAAAGCCCGGGAGAAGTAAATAACAGTTAATTACTGTTGTTACTTTCCTGGGCTTTTCGCATTGTTTTTTCCGCAAACAATTAACTTTCACTCCTTGATTAAACCTTGCCTTGATTATGACTGAACAACCTCGTTTTCAATCTCCAAATTCCAACGGTAATCAGCCTCCTAGCGAGGCTCAACGGGCGCTAGAACTAGAAACGCATCTACCTTTAACAGGTTGGCAACAGGAAGTAGATAGAGGCTTAGAGTTTGGATTAGAAGCCGCAGAAAGTATTCGCGATCGCACTATTCCTACCTTT
Organism: Crinalium sp.; assembly: GCA_049646245.1. Taxonomy (GTDB): domain Bacteria; phylum Cyanobacteriota; class Cyanobacteriia; order Cyanobacteriales; family PCC-9333; genus Crinalium. The sequence continues at coordinate 2,647 of JBARVL010000240.1, forward strand.
TCTCGCGGTGAATTACCTCACTACGCAGGTATTAACACTTTTCTCAAAGCACCTTATGTAGAAGATGTGCGAAAAGTAGGTGAATATGATGTAGCCATTGTAGGAGTTCCCCATGATTCCGGTACAACCTATCGCCCTGGAACTCGTTTTGGTCCTCAAGGAATTAGAAGGATATCAGCTTTATACACCCCTTATAACTTTGAATTAGGCGTTGATTTACGCGAGCAAATAACCCTCTGTGATGTCGGTGATATTTTTACAATTCCGGCAAACAATGAAAAATCTTTTGACCAAATTTCTAAAGGAATTGCTCACATTTTTAGTTCTGGTGCATTTCCAATTATTATGGGTGGAGATCACTCAATTGGTTATCCCACCGTCAGGGGAGTTTGCCGTCATTTAGGTGATAAAAAAGTTGGGATTATTCACTTCGATCGCCACGTCGATACCCAAGAAACAGACTTAGATGAACGGATGCACACCTGCCCTTGGTTTCATGCCACAAATATTAAAAATGCTCCCCCTCACAACTTAGTACAACTAGGAATTGGTGGTTGGCAAGTACCGCGTCAAGGCGTGAAAGTTTGCCGAGAAAGAGCTACCAATATCTTAACCGTTACAGATATTACAGAAAAAGGCATAGATTACGCCGTAGACTTTGCTTTAGAAAGAGCATTAGACGGCACTGATTGTGTTTATATCAGCTTTGATATTGACTGTATTGATGCTGGTTTTGTACCAGGTACAGGTTGGCCAGAACCAGGTGGATTATTACCACGAGAAGCATTGGCTTTACTCGGAAAAATTGTGCAACGTGCGCCAATTTGTGGGTTAGAAATAGTAGAAGTTTCACCCCCTTACGACATCAGCGATATTACTTCCTTGATGGCAACTCGTGTAATTTGTGACACAATGGCACATTTAGTCAAATCTGGTCAATTACCTAGAAAAGAAAAACCATCCTATATTCATCCTGAAGCGCAGCCAGAATTAGTTGCAGAGTGGAGTTAAATGCACGAAACTGATATGACAAAGGCGCTGATTCTAACAGTAAAAGACTGGTGGGAATCACAGCCTGAAGAACCCAAAATTTCACATATTCACCTAATTGTTGGTAAGTTTACTGGCGTTGAGCCTGTTAGTCTGCAATTCGCTTTTGAAGTACAGATACGCAACACATTTTTAGATGGGGTAAAGCTGGTAATAGAGGAAACACCTCTGATTGCCTTTTGCCACCCTTGCCAACAAGAATATGCTCCCGATATTGGGACACAATATGCTTGCCCTAAATGCCACTCGCCAATGGAAGATATTCGCTCAGGGCGAGAACTAAAAATTGACCGAATTGAATACAGTTTAGAGAGTAGTGAGCAGGAAAGTTATGCACCAAACATTTGACGCAACATTAGGAATAAATTTGCTTCATGCTAACCAAAAAGGAGCAGATCATAATCGGGAGCATTTTGATCAATGGGGGATTACTTGTTTCAATATTATGAGTAGTCCTGGTGCTGGTAAAACTGCACTATTAGAGCGTACTTTGGCAGTTTTAGCGAACGAGTTAAAAATTGCGGTGATTGAAGGAGATATGACCACCGAATTAGACGCGGATAGATTGCGTCAATATGGTGTTCCTGTAATTGCAATTAATACAGGTCGCTCTTGTCATTTAGATTCTAAGATGGTAGCTGGTGGAATGCACCAATTGGAAGATCAATATAATCCTTCAGAATTTGATTTAGTGTTGGTGGAAAATGTTGGTAACTTAGTTTGTCCTGCTGAGTTTGAAGTAGGAGAACACGCTAAAGTTGCTTTACTAAGCATTACTGAAGGGGAAGATAAACCGCTTAAGTATCCGGTAATGTTTCAAGCAGCAGATTGTCTGTTAATTACTAAAACAGATTTGGCTCCTTATTTGGATGTTGATATTAATCGCATTGCTGCTAATGTCCGCCAGATGAACCCTCATGTGACGATTATTGCTGTGAGTGCTAAAACAGGTGAGGGGTTAGAAACTTGGTTTGATTGGATACGTGCAGAAGTTGTAAAAAAACAACAAGCTGCAACAGCAAGTTTAGAACCAGTAACAGTATAAAAGACTGTATTTTCTTGGCGTATATCTGCGTGCATTTGCGGTTAAGAAGGCGTTATAAGAACCTAGTTATGATTTTTGCTGGTTGCCGGATTATTTATTTTTTAACGCAAAGTACGCAGAGGAAAGCGCAAAGGACGCAAAGGGAATAATCAAATACTTGTAAGGGAAATTATAAGTGGGAAGTTATAACACTTATAGTCAACCTAAATTTTAAATTCTTACTCCTACTTGTGAGTTACAATGAAGCTCCGTAAGTTAATATCACTATTTGCGCTGTTTTTTCTCAGCCTTGTTTTAGTAGTTAGTTGCGCTCCATCCCAGTCAAATACTAGCTCAGGCAATTCGGCTACGTCCTCACAAAATGCCACAATTCAAATGGGTTTTAGTATTTGGCCAGGATGGTTACCTTGGCAAGTTGCTCAAGAACAAAAACTTTTTGAAGCGAACAAAGTTAATGTGAGTTTAAAATGGTTTGACGGCTATTTAGATTCTATTAACGCACTTACTGCTGGTCAACTTGACGCTAATACGCAAACATTGAACGATACGATTAGCTCAGTTGCAGCAGGGGCGGATCAAGTAATTGTGTTAGTTAATGATAATTCCACTGGCAATGACAAAATTATTGTCAAAGAAGGAATTAATACAATTGCTGATCTTAAAGGTAAAACTATTGCTGTAGAAGAAGGTACTGTAGATCATTACTTACTACTACTTGGACTAAAAAAAGCTGGGTTAACTCAAGCTGATATCAAATTACAACCTTTAGAAACTGGCGGTGCGGCGGCAGCTTTTGTAGCTGGACAAGTTGATGCAGTCGGAGTATTTGCTCCTTTTACGAATAAGGCTTTAGAACGTGCTGGTAGTAAAGAATTATTTAGTTCTAAAGATTTTCCTGGCGCAATTCCAGATCATTTAGTAGTCACTCGCAAGTTAATTAAAGAACGCCCCCAAGATGTGCAAAACTTAGTTAATACTTGGTTTGCCACTTTAGATTATATCAAAGCTAACCAAGAAAAAGCTTATGAAGTCATGGCAAAACGTGCAGGCGTAACGGTTGATGAATATAAACAATACGCCAGTGGCACGAAAATATTTAGCCTGGAAGATAACTTAAAAGCATTTACACCAGGTAATAATATAACTTCTTTACCTTATGCAGCAAAAGAAATTAGTACGTTTCTTGTAGAAGCTAATTTAGCTAAACAAACTCCTGAGTTTAGTCAATTATTTGACGATCGCTTTATCAAAGCATACGCTGCAAAACAAAAATCATCATAGAAGCTTTGTATCAATGGATACAGAACAGCTTGCCAGATTGTATCGCAATTAAACTAAGTCAGATACGATGCTTCGCTCTAACTATTTTGAGGGCAAAATTATGAACTCCCAAGCTGGAGATGTGCGAAATCCAAATCAGCAAGCAAAAATGTTGCCACAGAGCATTTTGTGGAATATTGCTGAAGATATTCCTAAAAACTTGTCTTGGGTTTTAATGGCTTTGTCTATTGTAATTCCTTTGTTGCTGTGGTGGGCTGTTGCTAGTACTGGCTTAGTGAAACCTTTATTTCTACCACACCCAACCCAAGTTTGGAATGCTTTTCAAAAACTCTTAGGCTCTGGGGATTTACAAAAAGATATTTTCTTTAGTTTATTTCGGGTTGTCAGTGGATTTGGATTAGCCGCAATTATTGCTGTTCCTGTTGGTACATTAATGGGGACTTTTGCAAGTGTTAGGGCGCTGTTGGAGCCAATTATTGGAATTGTGCGCTATATGCCTGCACCTGCTTTTATTCCGTTGTTAATTTTATATTTCGGTTTGGGAGAAACACCAAAAATTTTACTAATTTTTATTGGCACGTTATTTTTTAATACCTTGATGGTGATGGATGCAGTCAAGTTTGTTCCTAAAGATTTAATTGAAACGACTTATACGTTAGGTGGTCAGAGAAAGCAAGTTTTATTACAAGTGATTTTTCCTTATATTCTGCCAAGTGTGATTGATGCTGCTCGCGTGAATATGGCAGCAGCTTGGAATTTGGTAATTGTTGCTGAGTTGGTTGCTGCTACAGAAGGTTTAGGTCGTCGAATTAGTGTTGCTCAAAGATTTTTACGAACCGATGAAATTTTTGTGGGGTTAATTGTGATTGGTTTGATTGGTTTAGGGATAGATCTTTTGTTTCGATTGTTACTGCGGTTTAGTTGTAAGTGGGCTAGTTAAGAGATTTTTAGGAGTTTTTAACCGCAGATGTACGCAGATAAACGCAGATGTTTTTATAGGTTATTGGTTTTTTGCATAAGTTGTAGGTTTTAAGCATGATTTTAAGAGATTCTGCTTATTAATTACTGCCAGAAATGTTTATCCACAATTATTTAATTTTAAGTAAGGGTTTTTTATGCACTTAGAAGTTTGTCAATTACATAAGCAGTTCAAAACACCACGTGGTTCACTTGTCGCCCTGAAAGATATTAATTTGCACGTTGAAGGGGGGGAGTTTGTTTGCGCTGTTGGTGCTTCTGGATCTGGAAAGTCAACGATGTTACGGTTAATTGCTGGGTTGGATACGCCGACAGCAGGGGAAATATTAGTTGATGGTGTGCGGGTGACGGGACCAGGTGCAGATAGAGGGATGGTATTTCAAAGTTATACGTTATATCCCTGGATGACGATCGCAGAAAATGTCGGGTTTGGCTTGAAGTTGCAAGGCGCGTCGAAGGCTGAAAGGCGACAGTGGGTGGCTTATTATTTAGAAGTGGTGGGTTTGTCGCAGTTTGCGAAGGCGTTACCAAAAGAGTTATCCGGTGGGATGAAACAACGAGTGGCGATCGCCCGCGCTTTAGCTTCACAACCTAAAATTTTGCTGATGGATGAACCTTTTGGCGCTTTGGATGTTCAAACCAAAGAATCTATGCAGGAGTTCATGTTAGAACTTTGGCGACAAACAAACACCACTATTTTTATGATTACTCACGATGTTGAAGAAGCAGTTTTTCTCTCTCAACGCATCTATGTATTGAGTTCACGCCCTGGAACTGTCAAGCAGGAACTCAAAATTGAATTACCTAGTGAACGTACCCATCACATGAAGTGCGATCGCAAGTTTCAAGATTACAAGGATCAAGTTTTACAACTTCTGCGCCAAGAGGAACATTCAACCACACCCCATGACGATTTTCAGGAATTACCTCTAGTAGTGTAGTTTTGTATCAAAAGTTACAATTAACTCTAAAAATTTGGTATACCATCACACATTAACCCTGTAGACATCTATCTATTGGTTGGTTAGTTGAGGAGTGTGGGCAGATATGGCAGGACGATTAGGGCGACGTAAATTTATCATTTATAGTGCAGGGACATTAGGAACAAGCCTTCTGTTAAAGGCTTGCAGTACTCCGCCTGCTGGTAATACAAACACTAGCAACGCTAACACATCTACCTCAACAGGTGGCGGAGATACGATTAAAGTCGGGATTTTACACTCATTAAGCGGCACGATGGCAATTAGTGAAAAAAGCGTCGTGGATGCCGAAAACTTAGCAATTGAAGAAATTAATAAAGCGGGCGGGGTACTTGGTAAACAAATTCAAGCAATAGTAGAAGATGGCGCTTCTAATTGGGATACATTTAGAGAAAAAGCTACTAAGCTAATTGACCAAGATAAAGTAGTAACAGTTTTTGGTTGTTGGACTTCTGCAAGTCGCAAGAATGTTTTACCAGTATTTGAATCCAAAAACCATATGCTCTGGTATCCCGTACAATACGAGGGTCAAGAGTGTTCTCAAGACATTTTCTATACTGGCGCTGCACCCAACCAGCAAATTGAGCCTGCTGTAGATTGGCTATTGGAAAATAAAGGTAAAGAATTCTTTTTAGTAGGTTCCGACTACGTTTTTCCACGCACTGCTAATACTATTATTAAGGCGCAATTACAAGCCAAAGGTGCTAAAACAGTCGGTGAAGATTACTTACCACTGGGTAACACAGAAGTAACGCCCATCATTACTAAAATAAAAGCTGCCCTACCTAACGGTGGTGTAATTTTCAATACCCTCAATGGTGATAGTAACGTAGCTTTCTTTAAGCAGATGCAAGGTGCAGGATTATCACCAGATAAATATCCTGTTATGTCTGTCAGTATTGCTGAGGAAGAAGTTAAGGCAATTGGGGCTGAGTACCTCAAAGGTCATTATGCTTCTTGGAATTATTTTATGACAGTAGATACTCCTGAAAATAAGAAGTTTGTCGAAGCTTTTAAAGCTAAGTACGGCAACGATAGAGTAACTAATGACCCGATGGAAGCTGCTTATATCATGGTTTATCTCTGGAAGCAAGCTGTCGAAAAAGCAAAAACTACTGATATTGAAGCAGTGAAAAAAGCCGCTTTAGGGCAAACCTTTAATGCTCCAGAAGGTAAGGTTTCGTTAGACAAAAATCATCACTTATCTAAATTTGTCCGCATTGGTGAGGTAGGGGAAGATGGTTTGTTTAAAATTGTTTATTCTTCTAAAGAAGCAGTAAAACCTGTTCCTTGGAACCAATATGTAGCAGAAACAAAAGGATATGCTTGTGATTGGTCTGATGCTAAAAAAGGTGGTAAGTACAAAATTTGATAGAGCTACTGCATAAGTTAAATTTTAGGGAATTAACCACAGATGTAGCACAGATAAACACAGATGCACACAGATGGGATAGAGATAATTTGCGACTGAAAAAAGCTAATAGCTAACTGCTAATAGCTAATTGCTATAAATAGTGAGAGGGCGTGTGTTAGAAGGGTTACTGGATGGGGTCTTTAATGGCATTAGTATTGGTGCTGTTTTGTTAATTTCGGCGCTAGGTTTAGCCATTGTATTTGGGTTGATGGGTGTGATTAATATGGCTCACGGCGAATTAATGATGCTAGGAGCATATACAACTTTTGTCGTCCAAAATGTTTTTAAAAGTTTGGGTAGCCCTTGGTTTGAAACCTATATCTTATTTGCACTTCCTCTTGCTTTTTTAGTTACAGCTATTGTGGGATTAATTTTGGAAAGAGGGGTAATTCGTTATCTTTATGGGCGACCTTTAGAAACACTATTGGCAACTTGGGGCGTAAGTTTGATTTTGCAACAGTTTGTCCGCAGTGTGAACTGGGTGCTAATAATTGGAATTGCTCTATTTTCTTTGCTCTTTTTTGGTGCTTGGCAATTTCTGTCGCGCCGTGCTGATTTTGAGCGCATTCGTAACTGGGTTGTAGCAGTAATGCTACCTTTATCTTTAGCAATTGCAGCAGCTACGAGTGTATTTTTAGGGCAAACTTTTAAACTAGCAGTTACACAACCTTGGTTTGGCGCTCAAAATGTTGATGTAACAGCGCCGAGTTGGTTGCGTGGTGGGTTGCCTGTAGGTAATTTTCAAATGCCTTATTCACGACTATTTATCATCGCGTTAACAATTATTTGTTTAACTGGGATTTATATATTTTTGCAACGTACAGCTTGGGGGTTACGGATACGCGCTGTAACACAAAATCGCACTATGAGTGCTTGTTTAGGTATTGCGACTGCTAAAGTCGATGCTATCACTTTTGCCATCGGTTCGGGTTTAGCTGGAGTAGCTGGCTGTGCGGTAAGTTTGCTGGGTTCTGTAGGACCAAATACCGGACAAAACTATATTGTTGATACTTTTATGGTTGTGGTTGTGGGTGGTGTTGGTAAGTTAGTTGGAAGTATTGTTGCAGCTTTAGCTATTGGCACTGCTAATTACCTAATTGGTTCTAATACATTGGCGCTGTTGTTAGCACCAATAAAGCCACTAGCTGATTTCTTTGAATTTTTTGCAAATACCAGTATGGCAAAGGTAATGGTGTTTGCCTTAATCATTGCTTTTCTACAAGTACGTCCTGCTGGTTTGTTTCCACAAAAAGGACGCACGGTGGACAATTAACAATTAACAATTAACAATTAACAAAATTATATGGCAGTAGATTTAGTAATTGGAAAAAGCCGCGTTAGCCGTAAGCGAAAAGCTTTGCTAGTAGAAGTAGGGGTTGTGGTTGCGATCGCACTCCTCCTTATACTTATAATGCCAGTTATCCTCTCAGAATTTCGCCTCAACTTATTAGGACGTTATTTAGCTTTAGCAATTGTTGCCCTTGGTATTGACTTAATCTGGGGCTATACAGGAATGCTGAGTTTAGGTCATGGCGTTTTCTTTGCACTAGGCGGTTATGCCTTGGGAATGCACTTAAAATTACAAATTCCCTCTGATGCAAGTAGCCAGTTACCCGATTTTATGGGTCTCTACGGTGTAACAGAATTACCTTGGTTCTGGCAACCATTTAATTCATTTGGTTTTTCTGTCTTAGCAGTTTTACTACTTCCAACTTTACTAGCTGCCTTGTTAGGTTATTTAGTATTTCGTAATCGCATCAAAGGAGTTTATTTTTCCATCCTGACGCAAGCAGCAACTATTGTTTTTTTCAATTTCTTTAACGGTCAGCAAAAACTGTTTAATGGTACAAACGGGCTAATAGACTTTAAAACTTTATTAGGTGCTGATGTAGGTAACAATAAAACCCAAGTAGTTTTTTATATACTAACAGTAATATTTTTAGTAGCAGCTTATGC
>JBARVL010000241.1:0-9338 GCA_049646245.1 Crinalium sp.
CAACCTGATTTGAAAACATTACATCTAAAGGATTGAGTGGATAGGGGCAGATGAAATTATCTGTTTTTTGCTTAAACTCTAATGGCTGACTTAGGGTTACTTGTGCCTTGCTCATCCACTTCCCTAAGCGAATCCATTGAGGAATTAGATACTTGGCTTTTTTCTCCTGACTTAAAGCTTTTTCAGAAACAATGAAAAACTCAAATTTGCTTTCTGGCGCAATTTCTTTTGCTCTACCAAAACTAGGAATATTTTTCTGGGTTTTCTCCATCTCAACGTGATAGTTATTGTTGGCATATTTCCAAGTGTTGAGAGTAGAAGAATGAAAGAGCGATCGCGCTGGCGTTACATAAATTCCTTGCTCATTTAGTGGCGTTAAATGTTGCTCATATTTAGGCACTTGTTCGGGGCAAAAATAGCGATAGGAATGTTCTTCAGAAACGGTGGTAGAATAAATTTCACTATCTACTAACCCCAGGGCATAACAGAGAGCATAATTGTGAATTACTGCTTCTGTTTCGTAAAGTCTGCCGATTTCACGAGTTGCATAGTACATACTGTCATGCAACTCTAGCTGACAGCGATAAATAAAAGGCATGATAATTAACCTTTGTTGAATATTTTACCCCTCCCCAACCCTCCCCTTACTAAGGGGAGGGTGCGCTCTCTTCGCGGGTGGGGTATAACTGTAGTGTTTTATTACTCCGTCGCTGCGGCTGCTTTTTTACCTTTTTTGGCTTTATCACCAGTTTTAAGAACATATTTTTGAGCATAAGCTGTTGATTCAGTATTGGCTTGAGTCAACATTGCTTTTAGTTGATCTGCATTACTGGTAATAGACTGCACTTCGTTTAACAGAGGTTTGAAGGAATCACCAATAAAATCCGTATGACAAATGTATTCTTTAATCATTAATTCATTAATTGCTTGTTCAGCAGCAGATAAGACGTGGTTTTCATCTAAAGGATCGGGAAGATTAATTTGCTTTTCTTTAGTAAGGATGTCGTAAATTTTTTGTGTCCAGCGCAGATTACTAACAATTTCTCCATCGGCAAAAATAATGCCTACCAGTTCATTACGAATTGTACCTGTACGGGTTGTTTGCGCTCCATAACGGCTGGTGCGTAAGATATTATTGAAAACGTAGAGAAAACCTGCTTCGGTTGGATCTTTGAGGGTGATAATGCTGGGGAAAAATACCTGCGGTAAGATATGATCTTGGCTATTAATACGGCTGGTTACTTCTCCATTACGGCTCATTGTCCCGTTTTCAAAAGGGGCATTAAGAGTAAAATTTAGATGAGAATCATCAAAAGGTGTGATTGAGTAAGCAGTATCTACAACTACTTTTGATTTTTCGGAACCAGCATCACCAATTGCAAAACCGTAGAGAATACAATCAGGCGTAGTTTTGCTGAAATCTACGTTATAATCGCATTTTTCCCAATCGCCGATTTGATAATTTCGTAATAATTCCCGTCCTGTTAAACGCTCAGGTGTAGATTGCTTGCGCTTAAACATTGCTAAACGGCTAATTGCGCCTTTATTTTCAATTCCTGCACTAACTCTAGCTTTATTTAATTCTCCATCTGTCTGAAATAAAGGATAAGATTCAGTGACGCGAATAGTAATAAAGTGGGCATATTTTCCCATCGGTTTAGCGGGAATGTCTGCGTGAAAGAATTTGTTGTCAACTGATTTGAGTAATGCCATGATTAATTCTCCTGAAGATAAATGTTGAAAAGATTAGCCAATCAGAGCTTGAACAAGAATCCGCATAAGCGGATCTAAGTCATCAGGGACAACAAATAGATCTAATCCCTGTTCAATTTCCTTACTTTCTCTGTATAAGCGACCAAATTGCCAAATAGTCCCTGTAGTGACTGCGCCGATTAAAATTGATTGTTGGGTAGAGTCTTGCCATAGATCTAATGCAATCATTTCAGCAACAAGTTGGGTAAACCCATTATTTAAATCTTCATTCTTTGCTTCAATAACTAACAGATTTTTTTGAGTTCGTAGCAGGTAGTCTAGTAAACCTTGTAGTTGCTCGGATACCTTAATTGGATATTCGATGCGTAGTTGAGCATGGGTATAGTGAATAAGATCTAAAACAACGCCAGCAATTAAAACTTCCCGACGAGTTGCCTCATTTGCTAAGTTAACGTATGGTAATACTTCCTCAAGGCGATCGCGCAGTTGTTGTATACGATCTAGTTCACCAGTATATTGAGGCAGTGCTAGACGTTTACGAGTTAATGAGTACCCAAAGTCCGCAGCTAGTGCATCTACTTCGGCTTTTAACTCAAAAATTTTACTAAATGTGTAGGGCTGATTTGGATCTAAAACACGCATACTTTTTACCCTGGTTGACATAATTTAAGTTAATTCTGTTTCAAGTTCTGGAATTTCTTCTGGTTCTGGTTGTTTAATTTTTTGGCGTTCTTGGTCTTCCTCTAAGCGATAAAGATAGTCGCAAGTGTCCCGAATTAAGTTAAGTTGCGTACCAGCTAAACGGGCGCGATCGCTCTTAAAACTACCCTCAAAAATTACCTCTACAAAATACTTAGCAAATTCATAAACTGCTTGTCTTTCTTGTTCAGAATTTAATGCTGGTCTCCATTTACCATCTACAAATTTCAAAGTCGGTTTACCCTCTGCTGCTTTACGGCGAACATTGGTCATTAATTTAGCAATTCTCGCAGCAACTACATCAGTTAAAGATTGAGTATCGCTTGCTAAAGCTTTATCAATTTTCAAAATTACATCAGCAGCTTCATCTATTGGTTTAAGCACAGCGTTAGGTTTAGCAAATTGACTTTTAGCGCGATAGAAGCGTCGATAAAGTTGAGTTAATTCTCGTAGTTGATTCATCTCTTTTCCTTCAGGCTCGAAACAGTAGTAAAAATATTGGTAAAGTTTGATTTTGGAAATTGGTGCTGTATCCCAATCCAACTTACGCACTAACTTAGTTAAGTAGTGAAAAACATAGAGAGGACTGGTTTCTAAATCCCTGGCTAAATCTGATAACTTCCCCCAGTCAGGATTACCATCTTTTTTGCGATTAACTTCTAAGTGGATGCAATAAGCAGCACTGAGAGCATTTAAAGGTGAAAACTTTTTAGTCTTCGGCAGAATAGAATCTAAGCGGTATTCATCTTGCTTAATTAAAGAACGAATTGCTTGATGTTCTCCATCTAAAATCGCTGTTTTTTCAAAATCAGCACCACTAATATAAGGTGGTACAGGTGACTCGGAAGCAACAGTCTTGACATCTAAAATTAGCGGTAAAGCTAAAGCTAACCAAGCTGGCATTAGCCATGATTCCGTATCTGTAGCATCTTTCCCTGGTGGTAATGCTAGGAAGAAAAATGTTAAAGGTTGATTAGGTGGGTAACTAATTTTGAAAGTGCGGTCATCTTCTGGCTGCAAATCTTCTTGAATTAATAATGAATCCACGCGCTGATAGTTATCAGATGTAAAGTCAGCAATTTGTTGATCTGTAACTAAATGCTTGCGAATATCAGCATCAAATCTGGTTCTAGCAATCCAGGTATAAGCTTTTTGTAAAAACTTATTCGTTTCTGGGGTGAAAAAGTAAGCAGGATAAAGGTAAAGATAGCGATATTTCCGACCTTCAAAATCTCCCCCAGTAGCATTTGTTTGATTCATCAAAATTTGTCTCAACATAATCTCGATAGACCAAATTGAGCAAATTTGCCGTTTCGCAGCTTGAGCATTAAATAAAATTTGGCGGTTGCTGTAAACTTGCGGTGCAAATAAAGTTGCTGACTCCATCTGTTCTGTCACAGTGAAGGAAGAACTAGACATCGCACAAACATTTTCTCGTCCTCTCCCTGTAACTTTTGCAGCGTTATATCGGCTTAATTCAACCAAAAATGGATCGGTTTCTGGTTTGACAACTGCACCTGTAGGTAATGAGACAATACGACTTACATAAGTGCGTAAATCATTCCATCCGTCAGCAATAGTAAACTCTCCTAAAATCGGTTGAATTAAGTTAGCACAATAATCAACCATTTCTGCCATTTTTTGACGAATTTGATTATCCTCTAAGCCTTTATTAGCTGCAATATATTTTGCTGCTAAGTAATACCAATCTAAAGGAACACCACCTGTTTTTTTAAGAGATTGAATTGCTGTCAACGCCGGAAATTCATCTGCTAAACCTAAATGTTCAGCTAGTTTTTGAGTTAAATCTAATTCGGGTAAGCTATGACGTTTAGCTTTAGGTAATTCTTTTTGAGAGTTGTTAAATTGCTCTCGCCATTGATTCCAAATTCCTCGGCATAGAGTATCGCCAAATTCTGCTAATCTATCTATACGATAATCATCAGCAAATCCGACATTTAAGTTACTTGGTAATTCTCCTGCGTTTTGGAAAGCAACTAAACTATCACTGCGCTTTTTAGCTGAAGAAGCTTTGGTACTCGGAATTAGTTTGCAACCAGCATCAATACTGACTTGCATTAATTCAACAGTATTAAAAAACAGCCAGTAATAATCGGCAAACTTAAAGCCTTTACCATCCCGACTAAATCCGATTGTTTTTTGCTTTAGTCTCTCTGCACAAAGACTTTTAATTTTAGCAATTACTTGATCGGGAATCTCATCAGTTTTAATCGCAGGTGCATTAGCTTTAGCTAGATAAACTACACCGTCTGGTAAATAGAGAAGTGGTGAATAAAACTCTTTTGGATGTGAATCCATTAGAGCATTATTAATGATATTTGTCAATACTCCGCGATTATCTGAAAGTGAGTGATAGCTAAATTTAAACTGTCCATTACTAAGATTAGATAAAAGATCTGGTAAGCTGCTCTCTTCTATATGATTTGGATGCTTAATCACAGAAGCAAACAAATCTGAAAGCCTAACTAAATTAGCTAAAGTTCCTCTAACTCTCCCATCTAACTTAGGCTTTAATCCACGAATTTCTAAACCTAGATCGGCATCGTGTTTAACTCCAGCATTATTACTTGTCCAGACTAAATCATCAATATGAGATTCCCAGGTTTCGCCTAAGAAATTATCTAAATCTAACTCAGTAATTTTTAGCTTTATATACTCACGTCCCAAATCAGGCGCATCTGATTTATGTGCAGGATCTTTACGCCAATCTCGTCCTTTAAATTTTTCTTCTGGATCATTAGCATTTAGCCAAGGTGAATAATCAGGAAATTTATCAAAGTCATGGAGAATATAAGAAGCGATAAATAAAGCTATTTCGGAATTACTACAGTTTCTTTTAACAGGATTAGTTTCTGCCTCTGCTTTTAATGTTTTGATAATTCGATAGGTAGGAAATAAGCCATTAAGAAGATGAGCTACATGAGATTGATCTCCAGCATTATCTCTGCGAATTGGCTTTCTAACTCCTGCTGCTATCTCAGCATCAATATTCTCAAAAAATTGACCGCCTTTAGCCGTAGCTCCAACTAATTGCTTAATCAAGTTAGATAAGACATTTTCAGCAAAGGATGAGAGGATGCGATCGCCTTCGTTTTCCTCAGTTTCTAAAATAGCCTTCTTAAATAGTTTAATTGTTAAAAGCTCAGGTTTTTCAAGCGTTCCTTGATCTTCATCTTCTGAATGTAGCCATTGATAAAGCTCATCTTCATTCATTGTTCTATATCCTTTTAGTTACTAATTATTTTTTGAGATGGAGATGAGAGCAGACAACCTGATTAACAAATCCATCCTTCATCCTGCTGTGGCTTCCAGTGCCAGATTAATGTCTCTAGTAGCAACGCAGATTGACCAAAAGCAATGGTGTAAGGCGGCTTTCTGTCGTCTACCCGATCGCTTAATCCATAAGCCTGAAAATGAATCGGTAATCCTAACTTAGCCCGCAGAGTAGCGCGATCGCGGTCAGAAATAAAGCAGACTAACTCGCTGCGATACAAAGCTTTACTAATCTCATTAATTCCCGCCGTAACTTCTAAACCTTTAAGAATTTGCACCTTACTAGATTTAGCCATGTCACTTAAATCATCTCTTGAACAGTAAAATTGCCAATCTTCCCTTACCTCCCGATAACCCGTTAATTTCAAATAACACAAAGCTTTATCAAAACGGCTAACTGATAATCCTACCTTTTTCACTCCAGCAATAAAATCTTTCTTTTCCATCCACTCAAAAGTAAAATTACTCAAAATGCTAGGGAGATTGTAAGTTTTAAATCTTTCCTTTTCTGGTTCATCTGGATTTGTAGCATCGTAAATTCCACAATTTAACTGGCTACTACCACGAAAACTTCTAGCTTCTTGAACAATTGCCTTTTTATTTTCATCCTTACAACGAAAAAGCTGTGCATACTTTTGTTTGATTTTAATTCCCAAAGCCTTTTCAATATCAGCTTCAAACCGATCAGCAGCTTCAGGATATTGACTTTTCATCTGCCAATTCTTTAACTCTAGATGCACACAAGCTGATTGAATCCCGCCCCAGCGTTGCGGATAGTGTTTAAACTCGTTAGTATAGCCATAATAAGTGCGGATGACATCAGAAAAGGTGATGCGATCGCAAGTTTCCCCATCTTGTAAAGGATGCTTATCTGCTTCAAACAGTCGTTCTACAATAAAGTTAGGTAACAGAGCATAAGCCTGATATTTTTCAAAACCTTCATGTCTACCCAATCTCCCAAAGCGTTGAATAAAATTGCCAGCATCCGCCGCTTCAAATATTAAAAAATTTATCTTAAAGTCTACCCCAACATCAATTGTAGAAGTTCCTAATAATAAATCTGCTTCTTCTACCGATCTAGATTTTTCCGTCTCACCCGTTAAACCTGTATTTTCTCTAACCTTTAATCCCAATGGTTCAAAAATCTCTTTAAATTTAGGTATTAACTTTTTAACAGCAGCAATGGAATTCAGAACTATTGCGCCCTTACTACCAGGATTATCCTGAAAAAACTTGAGAATAACTGTCTCAGCATTGGCTAAAATCCAATCATAGCTAGAACGCAAATTAGGTTCTAACTGTTGAGGAAAGCTGAGATTGATGGGAAAATTAATCTGTCGCCAATTCTCACTTGCGGAAAACTGATAAGCACGCTGCTTAACTGGATCGATAGTACAACATTTTAATCCTGCTCTTAAGAGGAAATCTTGTAATAAATCGCTAGGAGTAGCCGATAAAAATAAAAACTTTTTCCCAGGGGCAGTATGCTTAATTAGCAATATGGCATTAACTACATTAGTAATTTGCGGAGATGAGAAAATATGAAATTCATCAAAAATAAATAAATTGTAATTATTATCAATTTTGGCAAATAACCGATTGGGATTATCACCTTTGCCTGCTTTATTTCGACGCAAATAACGAAAATCGTGAATATAGTGGAAAATATCAGGATTTGTTAATAAAATCTCCGAGTTATCAGCGCGATTAATTAATCCTTCAAGCTTAGAAGGTAGTTTATTTGAGGCAATAAACTCTTCTAGAGTAGCTGCATTCAAACGGTAGATTTGCGGATCGTGTTCAGGCTTAAACTTGGCTTTATAGCCTTGTACCTGCTTTTCCTGATCTCGTGCGAGTTCATTAGTCGGATACGTTGCTAAAGTGTAAGTACGGTTAGTCATTGCAGCTAAATAAGCTGCCAAACTTTTACCGTCTCCAGTCATTGCTGTATTAAAAATGACATCAATATTTGAATCTTGCAGTGCTTCAAAGGTTTTTGCTTGATGCCATGCTAGAGAAGACCAATCTGGAGGTAAATTTACTCCTGCGGGAAGCACATCAGCAGGGCGGGAATATACAGGTTTGAGGGTAATTGTGTAATCAGACATATACTCAAAGTGCGTTTATAACTTGTTGCCGTCTATTTCGATGTGTTGATCTGAAATAAGTATCCCATCCTTATGGAAGCCTCCTCTTCCACAAGTAGGCGTTGCCGAGATCGCTTCTCAGATACGCTCTTCGCAATCAAACTTTAGCTTTTACATTTACAATAAATCTAGATTAGCACACAAATTCGCAATTGCAAGTATATTTTGTAAATGTCCCGCAAGAAAGAAGCACTTACACTTTCAGTCCCACCAGGTACAAAAGAGAAACTAGAAGCGATCGCACGTCGTCTCAATATCTTTTGGGGCAAAAGTCCCAGCCCATCTGGGTTAGTAGTAGCGATCGCACAACAAGAACTCCGAGTTGGCAACGAAGCATTTAACCTGAACGAACACCAGATTAAAGCCTTACGCCGAGCCACAAACTTACTAATTGATGCAGGTCAAATTGAGGAAGCAGAAATTATAAATACACTTTTACTTAACCAAGGCGATCTCGAAGCGCCCTTACGTCAAGCCCTATTGCAACAGCAAAATCAACCGATCCAAGCTTGGCGCGATCGCATTGATGAATTCATAGATCACCATCAGCCATTCCGCCTTCAATACCGTAATTCCCAAAACCAAGATTTAGAGTATACCGTCCGCTATGCCGAAGTTATGTTCTATGAAAAACGCTTCTACTTACAAATTTGGTGCGAAGAAACAGCCGACGCATTAGCGACAGACCCCGATCTACCAGAAGTTGCTCACAATCGTTGCTTGCGTTTTGACCGCATTCGAGACATTCAGCCGACTTCAGGTGTATGGAGAGGTGAATTTGATTCTATAAAAGTGTATTTACACTTAAAAGGATGGCTGGCAAATGCTTATGAACCTAAAGAGGAAGATATCGAAAATGTTGTTTTAGGAGATATCCGCCAAGTAGTGAGGCGCGTAGTAAATCCTTTCTGGCTAATTCGGGAAGTATTTAAGTATCGGAGAGACTGTGAAATTGTCGCTCCAGATAGTGTACGCGATCGCGTCAAACAGGAAATAGGTAAAATGTGCCAGTTGTACAAATTGGAAATTTAGCAACAGTAATCATAAACCCGCCCCAATACTGCTCGGTTAACAAAGATTTTTTGTTTAGGTAAGCAGAGGGGCAGGGGGGAGCGAAGATATTCTTAACCGAGTAGTATTGAAACCCGCCCCACCCACTCCCCCTCCCTGACGAGCGGGGAGGGGGCTGGGGGGTGGGGTTTTAGGTTGAATTAGGTGACTTACTTACAATCTCGAAAAACAATAACTTTCCCCCCTCATTCTTCAACTTAACTCTTACTTTCTCTCCTGGTGTAACTGCAATTTCTTTATCTAATACTTGTATCCTTTGTCCCCAAGATACACCTTGCTCCTCCATAGATTTTAAAGGGCTATTGGTTAGGGTAATTTCTTCATCTAAAAACAAATCGAACCAACAAGCAATTGCGTTAAACTTCCCATCTTTAATAATTTCTAATTCAACTATATTTTCTGTAATATTCAGAT
>JBARVL010000242.1:0-6501 GCA_049646245.1 Crinalium sp.
ATGGTCGCTTAATCGAAGAATCTAACCTGCAAATCAGAGAATCTGCACTTACAGGGGAAGCACAGGCAGTCAGCAAGCAAGCGCCTCTGCATCTGCCAGAAGATACATCATTAGGCGATCGCATTAATTTAGTTTTTCAAGGCACTGAAGTTGTTCAGGGACGCGCCAAGGTAATTGTTACCAATACCGGAATGCAGACCGAACTTGGGCAAATTGCCAGAATGCTGCAAGCGGTAGAATCTGAACCTACCCCATTGCAACAACGCATGACTCAGTTAGGGAACGTGCTGGTTTCTGGTTCCTTAGCATTAGTTGCCCTAGTAGTCGTAGGTGGTTTGATTCGTGCTGGTAATTTCAGCCCCCTACAAGAACTCTTAGAAATTTCCCTCAGTATGGCGGTAGCGGTAGTCCCAGAAGGTTTACCAGCCGTAATTACTGTCACCCTTGCCTTGGGAACTCAGCGCATGGTGCGTCGTCACGCTTTAATTCGCAAACTCCCAGCCGTAGAAACTTTGGGTTCAGTTACTACTATTTGCTCAGATAAAACTGGCACACTCACCCAAAATAAAATGGTTGTGCAACGGGTAGAAACTGCCAGCCATACTTTCCGCGTTACAGGAGAAGGTTACAACCCTGTAGGAGAGTTTCAACTAAGCGAGCAAACAGTACCACCAGAGCAGTATCCTGAATTGCAAACTCTCATGCTTGCTTGTGTAGTTTGTAACGATTCGATCTTGCAACATGAGAAAAACGAGTGGCAGATTTTAGGAGACCCCACAGAAGGAGCATTAGTTGTACTAGCTGGTAAAGGAGGAATCGATCAGCAATCAACCACTACGACAATACCCCGTAGGCAAGAATTTCCTTTCTCCTCTGAACGTAAACGAATGTCAGTAATTGTTGAGGGTCAACAATCACTCATACAAATGTTTACTAAAGGCTCTCCAGAATTAATTTTGGAGCGTTGCACACATCTTCAAATTGGTGGCAAGCTGGAGGAATTAACAGAAGCACAACGCACGTCAATCCTCGATCAAAATAACGACATGGCAAGTAAGGGGCTGCGTGTCCTGGGATTTGCTTATAAACCCCTAGAGAATGTACCGGAAGAAGGTTCTGATGAAGCCACAGAGCAAGAATTAGTGTGGCTGGGGTTAGTGGGAATGCTAGATGCAGCACGACCAGAAGTGCGCGATGCTGTGGCTGAATGTCGCGATGCTGGGATATTACCTGTGATGATTACAGGAGATCATCAGTTAACAGCAAGTGCGATCGCCCAAGAATTAGGGATTTCTAAACCAGGCGATCGCGTTCTCACAGGTAAAGAACTCTCCAAAATGAGCCAAGCAGAACTTGAACAACAAGTAGAGCAAGTTAGCATCTATGCTCGTGTTGCTCCAGAACATAAACTGCGAATTGTGCAAGCATTTCAAAGTCGTGGCAGATTTGTCGCGATGACTGGAGATGGAGTCAATGATGCTCCCGCGCTGAAACAAGCAGATATCGGGATTGCAATGGGTATCACTGGTACTGACGTTAGTAAAGAAGCTAGCGACATGGTACTCATGGATGACAACTTTGCTACCATTGTTCATGCTGTTGAAGAAGGTCGGGTAGTTTATACCAATATCCGTCGCTTTATTAAGTACATTTTGGGTAGTAACATCGGTGAAGTATTAACCATCGCTGCTGCACCGTTGATCGGTTTAGGAGGTGTCCCCCTCACGCCACTGCAAATTTTGTGGATGAACTTAGTTACAGACGGTTTACCCGCACTTGCATTAGCAGTAGAACCGCCAGAACCTGATGTTATGCGCCGTCCGCCTTTTAGCCCCCGTGAAAGTATTTTTGCTAGGGGATTAGGTTCTTACATGGTAAGAATTGGCATTATCTTTGCCATTATCACCATTGCTTTAATGTGGTGGGCTTTCCAACATACTCATGCACCTGGTTATCCGCGAGATCCAGAAACTTGGAAGACGATGGTGTTTACCACCTTATGTATTGCTCAAATGGGTCACGCCTTAGCGGTGCGTTCTAATTCTCGGCTAACAATAGAGTTAAACCCCTTTACTAACTTGTTTCTACTAGGTGCTGTCACCATCACCACCGCATTGCAACTGCTACTAATCTATGTACCACCACTGCGAGATTTCTTTGATCTGCACTATCTCAGCCCAGAAGAATTGTGGATTTGCATAGGTTTTAGTGCGTTAATGTTCGTTTGGGTAGAGCTAGAAAAGTTGTTTATTCGTTTCTTCAAAAGATAGTGCTGAGAATGTAGAGACGTTGCCTGCAACGTCTCTACTCAGTCTTGAACTATGTACCTAAAAACTCTTCACCTCCGCTCATTTCGCAATTACCAAGATCAACGGGTTGACTTTAGCGCCCCGAAGACAATTTTGGTCGGAAATAATGCTCAGGGAAAATCAAATCTACTAGAGGCGGTAGAATTGCTAGCAACGCTCAAAAGTCATAGGGTAGGACGCGATCGCGATCTAGTCTTTGAAGGAGCATCTGCTGGACAAATTACCGCCACCTTAGAACGCAAATATGGTGTTGCAGATTTAGCTTTAACAGTACGCACTCAAGGACGACGTACTGTTGCACTCAACCAAGAAAACTTAAAACGCCAACTAGACTTTTTAGGCGTTCTCAATGCTGTAGAATTTTCCAGTTTGGACTTAGATTTAGTTCGAGGCGCACCCGAACGCCGTCGTAGTTGGTTAGATTCTTTATTAATTCAAATTGAACCAATTTATGCTCATATCTTGCAGCAGTATAACCAAGTATTAAAACAACGCAATGCTTTATTAAAAGAAATTAAAAACCAGGAGTCATTAAGTAAAAGTCAAGAAGCACAATTAACTTTATGGGATGTGCAACTAGCAACTACTGGTTCACGGGTAACACGCCGACGCGCCAGAGTATTGAAAAGGTTAGCGCCACTCGCTCAAAATTGGCACGCTAGTATTAGTGGTAAGACTGAAATATTAGAAATAAAATATGCTCCCAACGTTAGTTTAGAAGACGACGAGCCAGAAAAAGTCCAACAAGCATTTTTAGATAAAATTCAACAACGCCGTTTACCAGAACAAATTCACGGTACAAGTTTAGTTGGTTCTCACCGTGATGAAGTAGAATTTACCATTAATCAAACACCCGCTAGATCTTATGGTTCTCAAGGACAACAACGCACTTTAGTATTAGCCCTCAAACTAGCAGAACTAAAGTTAATTGAAGAAGTCGTTGGCGAACCACCTTTGCTGCTACTTGATGATGTACTAGCTGAACTCGATCCACTGCGACAAAATCAGTTACTTGATGCCATACAAGATCGTTTTCAAACTTTAATTACTACTACACATTTAGGATCTTTTGATGCTGATTGGTTAAAATCTTCACAAATTTTATCAGTTCAGGGAGGAAATATTAGTTGTTTTTAATAAAGATTAAAAAATAGCAGAAATCACCCCACCCCCAGCCCCTCCCCTTATCAAGGGGAGGGGAGTTTGTTTTAGGTTTAATTATGTTGAGTTACTTAGTACATATTAAAGGATGGGTTTTTGATCGCAGATGTGAGCAGATAAACGCAGCCGATCGCAGATGTTAATTAAGATTTGTCAAGAGCCAGCTTCGCGGTTGCTATATCTCCTTTCAAAGAATAGACTTTAAATGATTCCCCATCCCTTGACTACTTCCAAGCGTAAATACCGTCACGAGCCAAAAAATTATCTACATTCCAAGCGACTTGAGATAGAGCAGCATTTACACCCACTTCCAAAATTGGGCAACTGTACAAATAAGACCCCATATTATCATTGTAAAACCGACCTTGTGGATCGATCATTACATAAGAGTTTTTCATTAAATCGTTTGCCTCTGCAACTGGTTGAAAGCCTTCTTTTGATAAATTTTCGTGTCTTTCCACAAACTCTTGAAACTGCTGTGTGGAAATTAGCAATTCTTCAACACTACCATCATTTTGACCGTCTACTTTTAGCACTTGAAAAACTTTCCACCGCTCAGGGCGCACTCGCCGTACAAACGCTGACATATCTTCTTGGAAGTTAAGGCTAGTAACTACTGTATTAAGTTTGACATGGATATTGTATCTGTGTAATTCATCAAACAAAGCAATAGAACGCTCTACATGATCTCCATTACCCCGCCCTAAACTTTTTTGAATTACTTCTGAAGCAGAATCTACCGACAAAGCGACCCAATCAATATTATCAGCGTCCTTTTCTAATAATTCAGCTATTCGCGCACCATTGCTAACAATACTGGTTACAAATCCCAAACGACGTGCTTCGGATAAAAGTTCACTAAAGTATGGGTGTAGTGTCGGTTCTCCCCCAGCAAAGTTAATTTTTTCTGTCCCAGCCTCGCGCAATAATAAAAGAAGGCGTTTGGCATCACTGCAACTTAAATATCCTTGAACATCACGAAAAGTGGCAAAGCAGAATTTGCAATGATAATTGCACGGTTTCCACAGATGAAAGTTTACAGAGATTGGTTGCATAATAGTGATTCCTATTGTTTAAGTCAGAGAAATTTTATACTTAATTAGTCAATGTTGAGAACTCGCAAAACTGGTGTGTTTTGGCTAAGTTTGTTGAGTTCATTGCACAAAGTATAATAAGCTTGCTCAGGGTTGGAATTGGTCGTATCAATCTGCAAGACTGGAATATCAACTAGGGTAAATATACGCCTGTATGATTCAGAAACATTGTTTTCAAGAGAAACTCGATCTCCATACCATTGCATGGGTACTTCCTGGCTTCGATTGGCAATACGCTGGTTAATTACTGGCTGAGATGCTGTCACGTAAACAACAACATCAGGCAATAAAAAATTTGGTTCTGATTGCAAAAGGCGAAAATGCTCGGATAAATCCTGTTGCATTAGTAAACTGTGATAAGCGAAAGTAGAAAATATATATCTGTCAGCTACAACTCCTGAATCATGCAATTTTAATGCGTATTCATGGTTACGCATAATGTTACACAGAGTAAAAAAATGAAAAGTGGTTATTGGGGAATGAGTTGCAGCTATTTGCTCTTTTAGAGAAATTAAGTCAGGCGGTATGCTAGTGTAATAAGAAAAACTTTGACGCTTGGCAAATAACTCTGCCAAAGTAGTTTTACCAGCGCCATCTAATCCCTCAAACACTACAAAAGGAAACTGCTTCATAGTTGATAATTCAACCTCGTACAAATAATTTTTTCGTCAGCTATTGATCACCTATGCAAGCGTTTACCTAAGTTGATATTTTGGCGCTAGGTTTAGTCTTCAATCAGTCGAGGATCGGGAATACCCCAAATTTCTTCCGCCGCTTCTATAGCATTTTCGTAGATGGGATTTTCCAGATATGCTTGATACGCTTCTCCGGCTGGGTATGGTGGTAAGTCGTAGTCGTCTTCATACTCTTCAGCAACAAAGTCATCATCATTATCTTGATTATTGTTGGGAAAATTAGGTAGCTGTGGCATGGTGATTTTTAGTAGAATTTTACTCGCTATTTATTTATCAGTGATTCTTTGAGAAATTACGCAAAATTTTTGGCATTATTCAGGTTGTAGAGGAATGATGCCCGACGCAATTACGAAATAGCCAACAAATCCGATTAACAGCATCCCGCCAAAGATAACACCGATAATCTCTTGAGAGGTAGGATTATGTGCAGTAAAAAGCAAACCTATGTGACCTGCAATTCCTAGTAAGAAACTTGTCCCTGGAACAAAAAGGGTGATTAAACATACAACTCCTAAGCCAATCCGTAAATATAATGCTGAGTCACTATCTGGCATTCGCTGAGTTAGCGATTCTTCAAACTCAACAGGATTTCGATCCATCCCCGCACAAATCCCTAAGTACAATCCTAATAATGACCCTACTACCCAATAACCAACAATTACATAATCGAAACCAGGCATTCCGTTCATAAACCAATGAACAATTGCTTTCATAATTACCTCTAATTAAATCAAGATTTATAATTACTGTTTTCTCATCAGCAATTTTTGTAAACGAAAAATTAATAATTGTTGTCAGTTCAGTTTTTGAAAGTCATTGCTAGTTACAATGAATCTGTTGCCCCAGGAATCTTCTAAAACATCTCCTATGGATGTACTGCGGATACTAGAGTTTAAAATTTTTACTTTGGAATCAACGCGCGTAGGATGAGGACTTTGGGTTAAGTCGTATGCTTGCTCTAAGCTGTTGGTTTCAACGATAGCGACAGGTATTAAGTCAGACTCACTAGGAAAGCCGCTATTTATTCCCATTTGGAAAAATAAAAAGTTTTTATTCTGATAAACTTTGATGCTCATGGTTAGTATCCTGAGAGGGTGTAACGTGCGATCGCGATCGCATAGCTTGTTTGAGCTACTATTTATCTATCGGTGACTAGCCGGAAAATTACACAAATTTCTCAAAAATTTTTTAGCAGGGCTGATTTATTAGCTAAAATCCCTGATTTGCCCGCAGACTTTCGAT
>JBARVL010000243.1:0-9353 GCA_049646245.1 Crinalium sp.
CAACCTGATTTGAAAACATTACATCTAAAGGATTGAGTGGATAGGGGCAGATGAAATTATCTGTTTTTTGCTTAAACTCTAATGGCTGACTTAGGGTTACTTGTGCCTTGCTCATCCACTTCCCTAAACGAATCCATTGAGGAATTAGATACTTGGCTTTTTTCTCCTGACTTAAAGCTTTTTCAGAAATAATGAAACACTCAAACAAACTTTCCGGTGCAATTTCTTTTGCTCTGCCAAAGCTAGGAATATTTTTCTGAGTTTTCTCCATCTCAACATGATAGTTATTATTGGCATATTTCCAGGTGTTGAGAGTGGAAGAATGAAAGAGCGATCGCGCTGGAGTTACATAAATTCCCTGCTCATTTAGTGGCGTTAAATGTTGCTCATATTTAGGCACTTGTTCAGGGCAAAAATAGCGATAGGAATGTTCTTCAGAAACTGTAGTGGAATAGATTTCACTATCCACCAACCCCAGCGCATAACAGAGAGCATAATTATGAATTACTGCTTCTGTTTCGTAAAGTCTACCGATTTCGCGAGTTGCATAGTACATACTGTCATGCAACTCTAGCTGACAGCGATAAATCATTGTCATTGTTATTACTTTTTAGCTGCTTTTTCTGACTTAGCTTTATCAGCTTCAGGCTTTTGTTTAATGTGCTTTTTGTTGTAGTCTTTAGCCTCTTTATCTGCTTGTTCTAAAATCTGCTTGAGGCTATCTGCATTTCCTGTCAGAGACTTGATTTCATTGAGGAGGGGAGAAAAGCGATCGCCTACAAAATCAGTATGCACAATAAACTCCTCAGTCATTAATTCTTCAATCGCAGTTGTAGCTGCTTTTCTCACTTCATCTTCATCCAGTGGATCAAGGTTGCTAATTTTATTATCCGCTTGCAGTTTGTCGTAAATTGCTTGAGTCCAACGCAAATTACTTGTTATTTCACCATCAGCGAATACGACACCGATTAATTCATTTCTAACTCGACCTGTACGAGTTGTTTGTGCGCCATAATGTTTAGTTCTCAAGATGTTATTGAAAACATAGAGAAAACTTGCTTCTGTTGGATCTTTTAATGTGACAATACTAGGAAAGAAAACTTGGGGTTTAATGTGATCTTGCTGATTAATTCTGCTAGTCACTTCGCCTGGTTTAGAACCATCTTCTCCTTTAGATGCCATTGTGCCATTTTCAAAGGGAGCATTTAGGGTAAAAGTTTCGTGAGATTCATCAAAAGAGGTGATAGAAAAAGCAGTATCAACTACTACTTTTGATTTTTCTGAACCAGAATCACCAATAGCAAACCCATAGATAATACAATCAGGATTATCCATTGCAAATTTAACATTATATTCGCAATCTTTATCTGTCATTAACCCATAGTTTCTTAATAATTCTCGCCCTACTAAACGTTCTGGAGTAGACTGCTTGCGCTTAAACATAGAAAGACGGCTAATAGGGGTTGAGTCTTTAACACCTGCTCTGACTCTGGCTTTATTTAACTCGCCATCTGTTTGAAATAGAGGATAAGATTCTGTAATCCGAACCGTCAGAAAATGTACATACTTACCCATTGGTTTGTAAGGAATTGCTGGGTGAAATAATTTCTGGTCAAGTGATTTCAGTAATGACATGATTGATTCTCCTTTAAACAAATACAAGGTTTTATTTCTAGTTTTCAGCATTGGTAACTTCAGTTACCTCTGTCCCGGCGGATCTATTTTCTTTATCATCTTCAAGACGATACAAAAACTCGCAGGTATCACGAATTAAGTTAATTTGCCGACCTGCTAAACGGGCGCGATCGCCTGCAAATGATTTCTCAAATACTTCCTCAACAAAGTATCTAGCAAAATCTAAAATTACTTCTCGTTCTTCTTCCCGTTTACTCAGTATCCATCGCCCTTCAGCAGTAGAAGAATGAACTCGCTCGATTAGTTTAAAAACTTCCGCAGCGACAGCCATAACTAAGGCTTCACCTTTAAAACTAGGATCGGCTTTGAGAATAGTATCAGAAGCGATATCAATTGGTTTTAATACGGCATTCGCTTTGGGGTTATATCGCTTATTTGCTCTGTAGAATTTGCGATATAGTTGAGTTAAATTTTGGGGATGATTTAAGCTTGATTCTTCTCCCACAATTAATTCCTCCAATTGATGATTAAATTTGGTGTAAGGGTCAAAGCAAGGATAAAAGTGATAAGCATAAAGCTTAATTTTTTCAATCCTGGCTGTTTCTACTCCCTGATTTCTAACCCAGCGATTTAGGTAATTAAATACATAAAGTGGGCTGGTTTCAAAATCTTTTGCTAATTCGGTAAACTTCCCCCAGTTAGAGTCGTAACCAGATTTACCTTGACGCGCATTGACATCGAGGTGAATTGCATAAGCAGCAGTTAAGACATTCAGGGGTGCAGGATAAGATTTATCATTTTCTTCCCAACCTTCAAGGATGTAGTCGAGACGGAAGCGATCGCGCTTTGTTAACACCCTAAAAGCTTGTGGCGCACTATCTAAGAAAACGCTTTCCTCAAACTCTGCACCATCATTAAATGGGGGAATTGGTGACTCAGAAACAACTGTTTTCACATCTAGAATCATGGGGAAAGCAAAAGCTAACCAAGTAGGCATTACCCATGATTCCGTATCAGTGCCATCCCTCCCAGGAGGTAAAGCCATAAAGTAAAAAGTGAGCGGTTGATCTTGGGGATAGGAAAGTTTAAAGGTGCGATCTTTGCCTGGTTCGATATGTTCATTAATTAGGAAAGTATCAACACTTTGGTACTTTTCACGCTCAAAGTTAGCTTGCAAGTCTTTAGTAATAAAGTGGTTGCGAATGCTGGCATCAAAGCGAGTTTGAGCAATACCAGTATAAGCTTTTTGCAAAAACTTATTAGTTTCAGGCGTAAAGTAATAAGTAGGATAAAAATAAAGGTAGCGATATTTACCATCTTCAAACTTTTTACCCACTGCTTGAGTTTGATTCATCAATATTTGTCGCAGCATCATTTCTAGACCAGCAATACTAGAAATATTGCGCTTGGCGTTAGAACCTCCTAGCATTTGTTTGTTGGTATAAACTTGCGGAGTAAATAAAACTGCTGATTCCATTTGCTCAGTTACAGTGTAAGCAGAATGGGAAATAGAGCAAATTAATTGTTTTCCTCTGCCAGATTTCTTTGCTAATTGATAACGTTGCAATTCGTCTAAAAATATATCGGCTGCTGGCGGATCAGATGCTTTTCCAGGTAGCATGACAACTCGTTTCACCCATTCCCGCAAATCATCCCAACCGTCAGGTAATTTGTATTGTTCGAGAATTGGTTTAATTAGTTGGGAAATATGCGCGATCGCTTGTTGACAAATTGGGCGTACATCCTCAACACCTGAATGCTTTTCTAGATACTTTGCTGCTAAGTAATACCATTCATAGGGAACGCCGCCTGTATTACCTTTAAAATTGTTCTCTTTTAGGCTTTCATTAATTCGCTGGATTTCTCGGATCGCTGGTAAATATTCCGTAATATCCCAAAATTTAACAATTTTTTCGATAATATCCAGATGAGATAATGCAGGTAAGTTTTTATTCTTTTTGCGTTCACTTTCAATTTGATTAACCCGCTCATTCCAAATCTTACGACTAATTAAATCGCCAAATTCAGCAATTTGATCGATGCGAATATCATCTTTGAAATCAAAATCATAATTTGCTGATAACACTTGCTTGTTTTGAAAAGCTTTGAGATTATCACTACGACTTTGAGCAACGGAAGGTTTACCAGTTCTTAAAATATTTAAAGTAGCAGCGATCGCAACTTCCATCAAACCTGGAGTATCAAAAAAGAGATTATAGTATTCGGCATATTTCATGCCTTTACCATCTCTACCAAAACCAGTTTGACGGCGGCGCAATTGTTCGGCGCAAAGTTGTTTTATTTTGTTAACAACTCGTTCTGATAATTCTGTAGTTGCAATATTAGGGGCATCTTTTTGAGCTAAATAAATTATGCCTGTTGGTAAATAAAGTAAAGGTTCATAGTAAATGCAATCATCAGTATTAAGGCTAGTATGCGCCTCCATCAAGGCATTATTTACAACGTTAGTTAGTACCCCTCGATTTTCAGCCATGCTGTGGTAAGTAAGTTTTAATTGTCCATCGCTCAAATTATGGATACGCTCAAAAAGGGTCTGATTTTCTGCATCTTGGGGATGCTTAATAATTGAGGATAATAAATCAGCTAAATTGCTTAGATCTGTTAAGCATCCTAAAGTCCGATCTTTGAGGATAAGATTATTGAGTCCCAACGTCGAGAAGTTCCAATTTTTATCATTGCGACGTTGAGCGTTGTAAGCTACGCAAAGTAAATCATCTAGGTAGTCTGGATAATTATCTGGTGAATCAGGAAAGAGGAAGCGATTAAGATTCAATTCCCTAACTATAACATCAATAATTTCCCGATGTTCCGGTAAAGATAACTCAGATAGATCACGAATTTTGTTTTTTTTCTGCAAGTCTCTATACTTTTGAGGCATTTGTTCAAAGCTATGATAATTAAATTTCTCAAAATCGTGCAGAATAAAGCCAGCAATTGCTAATCGTCTTTCTGTTTCTCCAACTAATCGTTTAACAGTTGTATTTAGTTTTTCTAAGCGTTGTTCAATTAAATTAGCAGGAAATAACCCATTTAATAAATGAGTATTCAGCGATTGATCTGCTGCATTATCGCGTCTAACTCTGGGTTTTTCTTCAGCTTCGCGTTTGGAGTCGATTTCATCAAAAAACTTACCGCCTTTAGCTGTGACTCCAATTGCTACCCGTAAAAGGTTTGGTAATACATATTCAGCGAAATCTCGCATTACCACATCATCAGGATTTTGGCTTTGGATTGCTTCCCGAAGTAGCTTTAATGTGAGGAAATCTTGTTTGGTTTCGATAGAGCGATCGCTTATTTCATCAAAATCTCCATCATCACCAGATAAAAAATCATCATCTAATTCATCACTTACACTTTCTTCTAGATCAAATAGAGATAGCTGTTTATCTTCTGTTTCGCGTTTTTTAGCCATTGTTAGCCTCTAATAAATTAAGATAGTTAGTAATTGATCGGAGCTATCAGAGATATTTTGATTAAGCATCTTTTTAATGTTTAAATGAGTTTAATTTGGTAGGAAGGAGAGGGAAGCTATCGTAAAAGTTAGCTGCTTTATAACGTGGTTTTCGCTAAGTGACTTAACCAGCCGTTTGCTATTGAGTTTTACTCCTTAGCTGTAGGGGGTTGAGACTACCTACGCCTGACCTTAATACCGCAAGCTATTAAGAAGCTTCCCTTCCTTGATAGGGAATCTCTGGTTAAACCAGAGAAATCCCTGTAAGAGCTATGAGATTGGTTATGCTACTAACATCCTGTATTCAAACTGGTTGTGAGCAACTTTCCGCATCTCAATGAAGTAGCCTTTCTTACGGGCTTCAAATACTGTGTGTCCAAATCGCCAGCTAACTTTATTGGCTAATTCATCGGCGGAATGCCAGCGACCATCTCTAAGTAGCGCAATCAGTCGATCAAGGTTTGTTGTCTTAACACGCATTGTTATTTATTACCTCCTTATCCAATTACAAACAAATCTGTTCCCCCAAATGCTTTTTGGATTTGGGCTTCAGCGATTCACTTATCCCTAAGCTAGTAATTGCGATAGCTCTTGTCAAGCAATTTTTATAAGCTTAGACTTATTCAACCTTATATAAGCGTTGACGTATTCAACCCCTATTGTCATAATTAGGGAAGCGGCAAATCTTAAAGTGCGTAAGCTCCATCCTAAGTAATCCCTTTTAGGGATTGAAACGAATAAGTCTGTGCTTAATGCCGTAAGCTTATTAGCTAAATAAAGCCTAATCCCTTTTAGGGATTGAAACTCTAACAAATCCATAATTCATCTCCTTTACTTTTAAGCCAGTAGGCGAGTGTATCTACCAGCAAGGCTGACTGACTGAACGCAATAGAATAAGGCGCAGTTGGATCATGTAAACTGTACTGATCGCATATCGGATAAATCTGAAAGTGCATCGGTAGACGCAAACGCGATCGCACTTCCACCAGTGGACGACAGATAACATAACTAACCAAAGCTTCCTTCTTCAACCGCTTGTTAATTTCCTTAATCCAATAGTTATCAGGTTGCCAAACCTCAACCCCAGTCAAAACCTGAACTTTCCAAGCATCCGCAATTGGGCGCAAATCACCCCCATAAATAAACTTCCAATTCAACCTTTCTTCTCGATAAGCGGATAACTTCATAAATGCGAGACAGTTAGCAAATCGACCTTTAGCAATGGGTTGTCCCAGACGTTCGGCAGTTTGCGAAAGCGATCGCATAAATGCCGTTTCCGTCATCGGTTCAATTTCTAAATTGCTTAAAACCCCTGGTAAATCGTAGGTTTTAAATCTATCTGCCTCATTTAATTCTGTTAAATCGTAAATACCGCATTGCAACGGACTAAAACCCCGAAAACTAGCCGCGTCCTCAGCAATAGGATTGCCCTTATCCTTTCCTGAAAGCTGCTGCCATTCTTTCTCCCATTCCTTGCTACGGACAAATACCCGTTTCAAACTGGTATTAAATACTTGTTCGCAAGCTGTT
Organism: Crinalium sp.; assembly: GCA_049646245.1. Lineage (GTDB taxonomy): Bacteria > Cyanobacteriota > Cyanobacteriia > Cyanobacteriales > PCC-9333 > Crinalium. Next base: position 6,638 of record JBARVL010000243.1, read on the forward strand.
TGAAAAGCCTTTTGACTTTCTAAATATTGCTGCTTAATCGTCGAATGCCCTAATTGTCTACAAATTCGCATAGACTGAACCGCACCCCAACGAGAATAATATCCAGCAAAATCGTTAATTCGGCGATACTTCTCATTAATTTGATTATGAAAAACAGGACGGTCATAAATACCACCAGTTTCTAAAGCTGGCGAGTCACCTAAAAATAACCGTTCTACTAAAAAGTTGGGTACAAGCGCATAAGCGGTAAAACTATTAAAATTAATCTTTGCGCCATTTTGTTCATAACCATCATGTCGCCCCAATCTGCCTAATCGTTGAACAAAATTACCTGCATCTGCTGATTCAAAGATTAAGAAATTAATTTTAAAATCAACACCGACATCAATTGTGCTAGTTCCTAAAACTAAATCAGCTTGTAGCGATCGCTCTTTTTCTGCTTTTCCAGATAACCCTGTATTCTCCCCCACTACCAAACCATGAGGCTTTAACAATTCTCTAAAAAACGGTGTTAGCCGTTTAACTGCTGCAATCGAGTTGAGGATAATAGCGCCTTTGCTACCTGGATACTGTTGAAAATAACTGAGGATGCGATCGCTATTTTCCTTCAGCCAGTTTTCAGAAGCCTTACCAGTTGGTTCTAGCGAAATAAAATTCAACGATATTTGTCTGGATACCTGTCGCCATCCTTGCAAATCTAACTGCTGACATTCTTCTGGTGTATCAGGAAACTGATATTTATTTTCTTTAAGAGGATTAATTTCTCGGCAACGAAAGCCAGCAATTTCTAATCGTTTTATTAAATCTTCATTCGGAGTAGCTGATAAAAATAGAAACTTTTTACGGCGATTAGTATGCTTCATTAACAGCATAGTGTTAATTACACTAGCAACTTGTGGCGCACTAAAAACATGAAACTCATCTTGGATAATTAAATCAAAATCCTTATCAATTCTCCCCCATAATTTATCAGGGCTATCATTTCTAGTTAAATAAGCACCTCTATGCAAATAATGAAAAATATCAGGATTTGTTAAAATAATCTCTGACTGACCTGTACGAGTAGAAATAGCAGCAGCTTTTTTCAAGCCTTCATTTTCTGCATATATTTCTAATTCTTCCCCACTTAACCTAACTACACGCGGTTCATTTAGTGGTTGAAATTTCTCTATATAGTCTTTAATCTGCGTCTCCTGATCTCTGGCTAATTCATTAGTCGGATACAACCCGATCGCGTACAAGTTTCCTTGTAAAGTGTCCAGATAAGCTGCGAGACTTTTGCCATCGCCAGTCATCGCAGTATTGAAAATTACATCAATATCTGGATTGCGTATTGCTTCTAACGTAGCTGCTTGATGCCAAGAAAGAAACCAATTCTCAGGTAGTTTCACCCCTTTTGGTGTTTCAGAAGCAGGGCAGGAATAAACGGGTTTGAGAGTAATGCTGTAATCGGACATATACTTAACTTGTGTCCGTAACTTGTTGTTATTTTTTATCTTGACACTCAAAATAGAGATTGACAAGAAGATATCAATATAAAGTGTCCGTATAAAATGAGTCGAAAAGGTCAATCTATTACTCTGTCGGTTTCAGAACGGGATAAAGCCGAGTTAGAAGCGATCGCCTTAGAACTAGGGATGATGTGGGGAGATCGCCCGAACATCTCCAAACTCGTAGAAGCGATCGCCCGTCGTCAACTGCTGATTAACCCAAACAATGATTGGAAAGAACCGCGTTTGCAAGCACTTAAGCAAGCAGTTGATACTTTAATTGATGCGGGAAATATCCAAGCCGCCTTAGAAATTGCTAACTTACTATTACAGCGCAGTGAATTATCAATTCCCTTGCGTAGAGAAATAGAGCAGGTTTTAGAAAACCCCCCTCCAGCATGGCGGATAGAAATTGAACGCTTAATCAACCGTCAACAACCATTTCAGCTAATTTACCAAGATACGGCTGAGAGAGTTTGGCATTTTCACATTTACCATGCGATCGTTACTCCCCATGAAGAAAGACAATATTTAGATTGCTGGTGTGAAGAAACAGCAGGAAACCTCGACTTAGAAGAACTTCAGCATAATTGGAGTTTACGCTTAGATCGAATTTCAGAAGCAGCGATCGCACCTATTAGTGGAAAATGGCGCAATAGTCTCGATAGCATTCCCGTTGAAATGCACCTATTGCGAGGTTTAGCTTTAGGTTATCGCAGTCAACACCAAGATATTACCAACGAACTATTACCAGAAGTACCGCCAGTGCGCCAAGTAGTGCGACGAGTAACTAACACCTTTTGGTTTTTCCGAGAACTATCAAAGTATTGGGAAGATTGTGTGATTGTCGCTCCAGATAGTGTACGCGATCAAGTCAAACAGAAAATACTTACTATGTACCAGTTGTACGATTTGGAAATTTAACAACAGACTATTGGGGGGTACGGTTTTATGGGCAAAAACTCATACAATCTCGAAAAACAATAACTTACCCCCCTCATTCTTCAATTTAACCCTTACTTTCTCTCCTGGTGTAACTGCAATTTCTTTATCTAATACTTGTATCCTTTGTCCCCAAGATACACCTTGCTCCTCCATCGATTTTAAAGGGCTATTGGTTAGGGTAATTTCTTCATCTAAAAACAAATCGAACCAACAAGCAATTGCGTTAAACTTCCCATCTTTAATAATTTCTAATTCAACTATATTTTCTGTAATATTCAGAT
>JBARVL010000244.1:0-2291 GCA_049646245.1 Crinalium sp.
TATGTGCGAGATAATTTGCTCTCTCGGTTATTTGGCTTTGAGTTGTTGATGGCTCCTTATGCGATCGCTCACCTCAAACTAGGTCTACAATTACAAGAATTAGGCTATCAATTTAAAGGGAAACAACGATTAGGAATTTACCTTACAAATACTCTAGATGAAGCACTGAAAAAATCAGAGATTTTATTCGGTCAATTTGTCGCACAGGAAGCAAACGAAGCCTCAACGGTGAAACGCGATACACCTGTACTGATAGTGTTGGGCACTCCGCCTTATTCTGGAAATTCAGCAAATAAAAGCGAGTGGATTGCAGGTTTAATTCACGATTATTACTATGTGGATGGTCTGCCATTAGGTGAAAGAAATCCTAAATGGTTGCAAGATGATTATGTGAAATTTATTCGTTTTGGACAGTGGCGAATCGATCGTACAGGTTCCGGCATTTTGGCATTCATTACCAATCATGGTTATTTAGATAATCCCACATTTCGGGGAATGCGCCAGAGTTTAGACAAGACGTTTGACGAGATTTATCTCATGGATTTGCATGGTAATAGCAAGAAAAAAGAAGTTGCCCCAGATGGTTCACCAGATAAGAATGTGTTTGATATTCAGCAAGGGGTGGCAGTGGCTATCATGGTGAAATATCCCAAATAATAAACCTGTTGCATAAATCCTGCAAACGCCCCCTAAATCCCCCAACTTTGGGGGACTTTGAGAGTCCGGTTCCCCCCAAAGTTGGGGGGCTAGGGGGGCAAAAATCGACTTTTGCAAAAGGTCTAATGTACGTTGGAGTTGAAAACAATGCAAACTTATGATCCAAATCAGCCTCATACTTCTAAAGGCTTCTCTGTTCGAGAACAACTACTTCAAGAAATTGAAGAAACTCCAGATGAGGTTCTAAAAGAAGTGCTAGATTTTCTTTTGTTTATCAAGGCTAGAAGTAGTCAAAAAGAATCTACAGCCAAATCTTTGTTAAAGTACGCCGGAACTTGGCAAGGAGATGATTTAGAAGATTGCCTTCAGCTTGTTCATAAAACTCGCGGTCAGTTTTATATTGCTGATGAAGAAGCTAGTAGTCAATAACATACCTCAAGTAACTTTATGTATTTATTGGATACAAACCACTGTTGGCTATTATGGTGAAATATCCCCAGGAGAAACCATGATGAAATGGCGTGTTGTGCTTGAAGCCGATGCTGAAACGGGAGATTGGTCTGTTTGGTGTCCAGAATTACCAGGTTGTGTTTCGGCTGGAGAAACTGAAGAAGAAGCATTAGAAAATATTCGTGAAGCGATCGCACTTTATCTTGAACCAGACCCAATTGAATTAAAATCAGGAGCAATTTTACGGGAGATTTCAGTCGGATGACATTCCAGAAAGCGAATGGAAAACAAAGTAAGGTAATTTATGGCTAAAATTTATCACGCCGATCTGTGGGGTTCAAGAGAAGATAAATATCGCTATCTTACTGAGCATGATATTACTACAGTTAAATGGACAGAAATCTTTCCCAAATCACCATTCTACTTATTCTGCCCCCAAGACAGAAATCTTTTAGAAGAATATGATCAAGGCTGGAAAATTACAGAAATATTGCCTGTTCATTCAGTTGGAATTGTCACTGCCAGAGATAATTTGACAATAAAATGTTCCCCCCAAGAAGTGGAGACTACTGTTAAGGATTTTGTCTCATTACCAATAGAGGAAGCAAGAATAAAATATGAACTTGGTGATGATGCAAGAGATTGGAAAGTCTCACTTGCTCAGGAAGATCTGCGTAACAATAGTTTTCAAAAATCTAATATAGTACCTATTATTTATCGCCCATTTGATACAAGATATACCTACTATACAGGACAGACGCGAGGCTTTATTTGTATGCCTCGACCAGAAGTAATGAGCAATATGCTCAAGGAAAATTTAGCTCTTATATCTGCTAGAAGCAACAAATCACAAGATTGCGATCATTTTTATTGTTCCCAATTTATTATGGAAACAAAATGCGGAGAGTCAACAACACAGTCTTGTCTTTTTCCTCTCTATACCTATCCAAATACTAAAAATCAACAAGGTAATTTGTTTATTGAAAAATCTCCTAATCTCTCTTCAGACTTCATTGCAGCAATTCGAGCAAAACTTGGCTACATTCCCACCCCAGAAGCTATCTTTTACTACATCTACGCTATATTCCATAGTCCCACCTATCGCCAACGCTACGCCGAATTTCTCAAAATCGACTTTCCCCGTGTACCATTAACCAGTAACGATCGCCTATTCAAAGACTTAG
>JBARVL010000245.1:0-17727 GCA_049646245.1 Crinalium sp.
CGGGTTAATCGAAATCTAGATTAACCCATTTTTTTTATCAATAGCAAAACCCAGCTTACAATTGTAACCTGGGAATATTTTTTTTATTATACATCTTAAAAAAATCAGGACTTACGCAGTTACTCCACATATAGTGGGTAGGGTGCGAAAGCGTTGCGTAACGCACCCTACTGACTAATGCTTATGTTGTTATTAAGCCATCTGTTTTGGCGCTGAGTGCTTAGTCTTCAGTCTTGACTGCTGACTTTGAGCGCCATGCTGCTGTCATCCGTCCTAAGTTAGTAGTGAACTCGTTCCAACCTAATAAGTTTCCGGTTCTTTCTTCATCCCAAGAAGCAGATAAAACGCCATAACTCAGCCCCAATACTCCCAAGCCAAAAAAGCTAATACTTACGATCACTACAGCTACGTTGGGTAAGTTGAACCATTCTTTGCTGACTATCAAATAACTAATAATGAAAGTCAGCATCCCCATAGCTGTTGGTAAACCAGAGAAGAAAGCCACGCGGCGAATCATTCTGTTACTAACAACGGTTGGTACTGCCCCTGAGTTTGAACCTGGTTTCGGCTTCTCTGTGGGGTTTTTAGTAATAGCTTGGGATGCTGGCGGGGTTTTTGGGGATTTTTGGCGAGTCTTCTTAGCGGGTTCAAAAGGTAAGCGAACCCTTTCGGCTTCTTCGCTTTGGCGTTCTTCAGAAGACATATTTATTGTTTAACCACGAATGCCGAGACGAGCGATCAAATTTTTGTAGTTTTGCTGGTCTTTCTTTTGGACGTAGGCTAATAAACGCTTCCTTTGACCAATAATGGTCAGCAATCCCCGCCTAGAAGCATGATCTTTCTGATTTACTTTTAGGTGGGCGCTGAGTCGATTAATGCGTTCTGTCATCATGGCAATTTGGACTTCCGCAGACCCAGTATCCGTTTCGTGAACTTGATACTCAGTCATTATTTCTTGCTTACGCTGTTGCGTCAGGGACATGGATACCCTCTATCTCTTAATTACAGTAGTTTTTTATATTATCACTTTAACCATTGTGAGTGAAATTAACTTGGTGGTGGCGGATGGCGTTGAAAAAATCTCAGATTATTAGACCTCTTGCATAAATACATTTAACCCCACCCCAGCCCTCCCCTTGTTAAGGGGAGGGGGCAAGATTAGGGCGGGCTATTGTAGATCTGTACTTCATAAAGTTGAAATCTGCTGTAAGTTTTTTGCGAGTCTCGTGATTTTAAATTGGAAATTCAAAATCGGTTAACTTATGTAGCAATAGTTGAATTTTAGAAGGCGATGCCATAGATGGGAAAAAAGCATCTTCCGTATATGCTGTGGCAACGACTCAGCAGCAAGCAACCAAGTGCTGTGATGCGTATAGGTGTGCCTAATTTTACTTGGGCAGATCTTTATCATTTCCTGGTGACAATTTCCTGGCTTAACTTTTTGGGGCTGATAGCCTCATTGTATGTAGCCTCGAATACCTTGTTTGCTTTAGCTTACTTAGCAGGGGGAGATTGCATTAAGAATGCCCAAGCTGGATCTTTTCCAGATGCTTTCTTCTTTAGTGTTCAAACTATGGCAACTATTGGTTATGGTGCGATGTTTCCGCTCACACTTTATGCCAATTTGGTTGTGGCGGTGGAGGCGCTGTTAGGTTTGGTAGGGGTGGCGATGGTGACAGGGTTGGCGTTTGCAAGGTTTTCTTTACCGACAGCGCGGGTATTATTCAGTAAAGTTGCTGTGATTACTCCCTATAACGGCGTTCCTACCTTGATGTTTCGGACAGCTAACGCGCGTGGCAATCTGATTATGGAGTCAAAAGTGCGGGTTACTTTGCTTTGCAATGAAGTTAGCAGTGAAGGGGAATATATGCGTCGCTTACACGATCTTAAGCTGGTGCGTAGAGAGACTCCAATTTTTGCGCTTTCTTGGACGGTAATGCACCCAATTGACAAGAGAAGCCCTTTGTATGGATGTACTGCTGAAACTTTAATAGAGGATGGGGTGGAAATTGTGGTGACGCTTACCGGAGTTGATCAAACAGTTGCCCAAATTATACATAGCCATCATGTGTTTACTGCCCAGGATATTTTATGGAATATGAAGTTTGTGGATATTTTTCACAGGACTCCCGATGGCAAACCGTGGATAGACTATACTCGCTTCAATGATGTTACAGATGGTTAGTTACCATTGCTACACCTATGAACTTATCGGAGTCTGGGGGAGTTTCTGAGATAGGTAACAATAAGGTTTGCTGAATTTCTGCGCGGAGGTTGGGGCTGACTTGACAGTTGCTATTTAAACACTCCAGCAAAAATTGATTAGCTTGATAGTATTGCTGTAGTGTTTGCTGTTGCTGCAAACTAAAATGCCAATTATGCCCGATATTCCGGTAGCGAATCATTGCTGTTCTTAATTCTTCTGTCCAAGTTGAACCGTTAGCTTGCCACCAAAATGCGAGATTTTTAGCGTCATCAAGTTGGGTGAGTTGTATTTTCAGGTTGTGCAATGCGGATTGTAGGCGCGATCGCACTACTTTACAATCAATATCAGCCTGAATGGGTAAGGCAAACCCCAGGTCAAGCACGCGGTCAATGGTGGGATGTTCAGGTAAGCTCAAACTCAGCCTTAATACTCGATCTAGGGCTAAATCCAGTTTTAACTCTGGTGCTAGATTACCAGCTAATGATAAATCTAGGGCGATCGCTAAGTTGAGGTTGGGGGGTGTGTGAGAATTCTGGGCTAAAGCCAATGTTATGTAAAAAGCACGGATGGCTGCGGGTTGATAATTAACTATTAGACTTTCAGACTTCTGATTTAACCAACTCAAGAATTGCTGTAAGTGTTCATCTTCAGCCAGCATTTGATCAAGTTTTTGCTTCATCATCTGCAACAGTTGGTCAGCGTTTCCTAACAATCCTGCTGTCAGGAGAAATACTTCGCGCCAACGAGGTTCGGTAATATGGCTTACTAATTTATGAAGATTCTGGTTTAAAATTTCTGGCTCTAAGTTAGCAACAATATTTCTGGCGGTTAAATACTCTTGAAAAGTTAAATGAGAAAAAGAGTAAATTACTCTGGATCTTTCTACAAGTAACCCATGTTGCACTTCAATTGATTTTAATACTGCTGCACTATTTAATTGCAACTCATCTTCATCTAGTTGATGAGGAAATAGGCTTTTTAGGTAGTTAGCGATATGTTGCTCAACAGTAGATTGCTCAATAAAGTAATCATGCTGTTCAAATGTAATAGCCGCAATTTGACTCAGGAGTTTTAGCTTTTGCAATAAAGACAAATGATGATAAATTTCATCACGTTTAACGCCTCTGGATTCATCCCAACGAGTTAGAAGAAGATCTAATCCTTGCTTGTACAAATCGGAGCGTCTAGCCGGAAAATCGGCTTTAGCTTGAAATACAGAACAAGTAAGATTTAGTAGCAAGGGAGTAATTGCTAGTTCTTTAATTTGCAGGTTTTGAGGTAATTCGAGTTTCTTCAGAAACTGATTAGCTTTAGCTAATCCTATCTCAATATTTTTCTCGACTGCTATAAACCAATTTTCAGCAAATGCTTCAATTTGCTGAAAGTCAAAATCAGCTATTTCAATATCAGTAAATCCTTCAAATTGATACTGTTTGGCAGCGATTCGACAACTAATAATATATTGATTTTTATAGTAATGATTGCAGAATTTACGGATTTGCTGCAAGATTTCATCGCTTTCAGTAGTGGGTACTTCATCCAAGCCATCTAGCAGAATGATAGCTTTACCATGCTCAAGTAAAGTTTCTAGTTCGGAGCGTTCAAGGTTGTTGCTACTAATTTCTTGATAAATATAATCTAGTAAATTCCTAGATTTAACTAAATCTATATCGGCAGCAAAATTGCGTAATCTAATGAAAATTGGGACTAAATTAGGTTGAAATTCTCCTTGGTTACATAAAAGAGCAATCTTTTGTAAAAAGGTAGTTTTTCCTGCTCCGGGCTTACCGAGTACCATCACTTTAGTAGAGTTGGCGATCGCTTGTAGCCCTGGAATTTTTTGTTGATATTGAGTTAAACCTAAACGATTAAATTTTTTTGGGTTAAAATTATGTAAGTCGGAAACGTCTAACCACTGTTGAGTAGATAAAAATTCTAAGATGTTGACGTTAACATATATATCGTTTAATTGCAGAGGTTGAGCAACATCTAACAAGCGCATGGTGCTACACTGGGCAGCGATTTTGTCATAACAGTGCGATCGCAGTTTTTGTACTAAACTTTCTATGTATAACTCTTGATCTTGCTGGGTATGCGAAATCGCTACCTCGGTATTTTTAGGTAAATCAGCAATTTCTTGCCAATCTAAATTCATTTGAAAACAAATCTCTATAAATATTTGTCGCTCAACTGATTTACCTGAGAAAAATTTCCAAATTGATTGCCGAGTAGTAATACCTACTTGTTCAGCGAGGTTATCCTGTGTCCATCCAGTGCATTTAAAAGCGTTTTTAGCTTTTTCAATCCCGGATGCTGATGCCTTGAGAGAGCGTTTTGCCATAATTAATAATAACCGTCAAGTGTTATTAGTGATACATATTTGTGAAAATGGTTAATATTTCGCTTGGCTGATGTAATTTTACTAATTTTTAAGTGTGTCGAACTATACACCCTAGAAATAATTCACCCTCCCATTGATTGATTACGGAGACGAAAAAATATGGTAAGTGTATCCCCAAGTTTAATCAGCCGCGCGATCGGGACACTCTTGAAGATGGAGGTGGCGCTTGGTGCGATTGATGAGGCGATCGCACAGACTAATGAGCAAGGCTACATCCATTGGTCTAATCATGCTTTTAATATTTTAGTCGGTCGAGAACATTTCGATGTACTTGGCACAAAACTGATTGAGTTGTTGCCCCTAGAGCAACAAGGGGAACAAGTACTAGAGGCACTACACCCAGCTAGTTTTGTATTACAAAATACATATAACACCGATCAGGATGCCCACTTGGGGAAGCAAAAACTGCACATAAGTAATAATTATAGATATGAAGAGCCACCCAGGAATAGGGGAATTTATGAATTTCATCAAGCTGGTAGAAAATTAGTATTAGAAATTGCTTGGACAAAAATTCAACTAGAACAACAAGCTAATGTTATTTTTGTGATCCGAGATATAACCGAGCAATGGCAACAGCAACAAGATTTACAACAGCAGTTACAAATAGAAATCGCCAAACGCCAACAATTAGAAAGATCTATCCGCGAAGATCTCACTGCTCAAATTGAGCGAGAGCGAACAGATAGTAAGCTTGCAGAGGTGGAACTGCAACAAGCAAAAGATCAACTCCAAGCTGTTTTGGATGCAGTCCCTGGAAGTATAGCTTGGATAGACTCTAATTTTAAATTATTAGGTGTCAACGGTCATTTAGCTAAAATATTTGGCTTGTCACAAAAAGATTTCGTGGAAAAAAATCTGAACTTTATCCCATCAATCCCTGTAGAAATCAAGGAATTTTTAAAGCAATTTTTCAGCAATTCTGAGCAAGAAACTTCGATAGAGGTTGACTTAAAAGTTGATGGCTTACGGGTAAGCTATTTAATAGCTGGTCAGAAATATTTGCAAGGTCAAGCTGCTGTGTTTGCCGGAATTGATCTTACTAAACGCAAGCAAACAGAAGAGCTATTACAGCAGCAAACAGCTTTTATGAAAGGAGCGATGGATGGCATAGCTATTTTTAACCAGCATCAAGAATATGTTTATTTAAATCATGCTTATGCTCAAATATACGGTTATGACAGTCCTGAAGAAATTCTGGGTAAAAACTGGGAATTCGTCGATCATAAGTATGAACTTACTAAGTTTAAGCAGGAGATACTTTCCGAGTTTTTGCAAACAGGTCAATGGCAAGGTGAAAGTGTTGGTAAAAGACGAAATGGTTCGAGATTTCCCCAAGAAATTTCTCTAACTAAGATTGATACTGGTGGGTTTGTTTGTGTTGTCAGAGATATTACAAAACGCAAGCAGGCAGAAAAAGAAGTGCAAGATAGTATCAATTCAATTAGATCGCTTTATGAAGTAACTGCTGCTCAAGAATTAAATTTTGAAGAACGTCTTGAGAGAATGTTGAGCGTTGGCTGTCATTGGCTGGGGATGGAAACAGGATTTTTGTCTCAATTAAAAGATGAATATTTGCAAGTACTCGCTGTGCGATCGCCTAAATTGTCTTTCCATAAAGGTAGTCTAATAGAGGCTAAAAAATTCTATTGTAATGAGGTGCTGCAAACACAAGAAATTGTGGTAATTGAAGCGGCTAGTAATTCTAATTGGCGCTCTCACCCAGGCTGCACTATCCTTAAACAAGAATCTTATGTGGGTGTACCTGTAATAATAGCTGGTAAAATTTACGGAGTTTTAGACTTCTCCAGTTTTCTCCCCCGCTCAAAACCATTTAAACCAATGGAAAAAGAACTATTGAGGTTAATGGCTCAATGGGTGGGTAACGAAATTGAAAGCTCTGAATCTCAGATTATTCTCAAACATCAATTTAATCGCGCTTTATTACTTAAACAAATTACTCAGCAGATTCGTCAAAATTTAGATACATCTAGTATTTTACAAACGGCTAGTGATTTTATTGGTAAAACCTTTAAAATTAATCGTTGTGTAATTCATATGATTACAGATTCCTCAATGTTAAAGTGTCCTTGTGTAGCTGAGTATGTAGAACCAGGATATGTAAGTTTAATTAATAAAGAAATTCCAATTGCTGGTAATCCATTGGTGCAGGCACAAATTGCTGAAGATCGACCGTTTCCTATTAATAATATCTATCAGGAACCACTAACGGCAACACTGATAGATATTTTAGAAATAGCTCAGATAAAATCCATGTTAGCGGTGTCTACTTCCTATCAGGGAAAAGTTAACGGATTAGTTGGGTTGCATCATTGCGATGAATTTCATAAGTGGACTGACAATGAAATAAGCTTATTGGAAGCCGTCGCGGATCAAGTAGGAATAGCTTTAGGACAAGCTACTTTATTAGAACAAGAAACTCGCCAACGCCAACAATTATCCGAGCAAAATTTAGACTTAGAAAAAGCAAGAGTTGCAGCAGAAGCAGCGAGTCTGGCAAAAAGTGAATTTTTGGCAATGATGAGCCATGAAATTCGGACACCAATGAATGCCGTTATGGGGATGTCTAGCTTGCTGTTAAATACAGAATTAAAACCTCAGCAACAAAGCTTTGTTAAAACTATTCGGAATAGCAGTGAAGCATTACTAACTATTATTAACGATATTCTCGACTTTTCTAAACTAGAGTTTGGCAAACTAGAGCTAGAAAAACAACCTTTCAACTTGCAAAAGTGTGTAGAGGGAGCAATCAGTATGCTGGCTCCTAAAGCAGCAGCTAAAGGTTTGCAGTTGTTATCTCAAATTGATTTAACAACGCCAGTCTCAATTATGGGAGATGCCACCCGTTTGCGACAAATATTAGTTAATTTGCTTAGTAATGCGATTAAATTTACCAATACTGGAAAAGTTACTATTTTAGTAACTGCTAAACAGTCGGAACTTTCTACTGTCTCTGCTGTTACTCATAACCCTGTTTACCAAATTAAGTTTGCGGTTAAAGATACAGGTATCGGTATTCCTAATAACCGCAGGGAAAAGCTGTTTAAGCGTTTTAGCCAAGTTGATTCTTCTATTAGCCGTCGCTATGGTGGCACTGGGTTAGGATTGGCTATTTCTAAAGAGTTAACAGAATTGATGGGAGGGAATATTTGGGTTGAGAGTGAAGTTGATATCGGTTCTACTTTTTATTTCACAATGCTTGCTGAAGCTGGTATTTCGACTGGGGATGATAATTTATTAGATTCGCTCTTAACGATTCCCCGCATAGCAGAAAAGTTACCTTTAAAAATTTTGTTAGCAGAAGATAATCTGGTAAACCAGCAGGTGGCAATGCTGATTTTAGAGGCACTCGGCTATCAAGTTGATGTAGTAAGTAATGGACTAGAAGCAGTGCAAGCAGTATATTGTCAAACTTATGATGTTGTGTTAATGGATGTGCAAATGCCAGAAATGGACGGCTTAACTGCTACTCATTGTATCCGTCAAGCATGGAAGGGCGAAGAATTAGTGGCACAGTGTAATGGCGATCGCATTATTAGTTCTTGTCCTCGGATTATTGCAATGACAGCTTATGCCACTAAGGGCGATCGCGAACGCTGTCTAGAAGCAGGTATGGATGATTATATCAGCAAACCGATTAATATACCAGAACTAATTCAGGCACTTTATCGCTGTCAACCAAAAAATTTGGATAGGCAATTTACACCTACACTCGTTGGGCAAAAAAGCGATCGCGCTGAGTATTTAAAATCAGAAGTACTTCTGGCTGACAATGATGATCGTAGCATCCCTCATTTACTACCCCAAATTCAAAACCCAATTGATGCTAAAGTTCTGCAATCATTACGTCAGATGGCAGGTTCAAAAGCTAACGAATTTTTAGCAAAAATCATTGATAATTATTTTGAAGAAACTCCGCAACTGTTAAGCGCGATGAAAGACGCTGTTACTACAGAAGATTCAGCCGCCCTTGTTTATGCTGCTCACAAATTGAGATCTGCAAGCGCCAATCTTGGTGCTACAAATTTATCCCTACTTTGTAAAGAGTTGGAAGCATTGGGACGCGCAGGTAGTACATTAGGAGGATTATCCCAAATCTCACAAATTGAGACTGTATACGAAGCAGTCAAATTGGCTTTACAGCAGGAAATTCAGGAAAATCAAGCATGAGTAAAGATTCAGATTCAGTGCTACAAGATTCGCCGTTAGTGCTGGTAGTCGATGATGACAAGTCAATGCGGATGCTATTACGCTTGGCGCTAGAACAAGAAGGATACCAAGTTGTAGAAGCACAAGATGGTGAGGCGTGTATATCTGCATATAAACAACGCCAACCTGATTTAATTTTGTTAGATGCTGTAATGCCAGTGATGGATGGCTTTAACTGTTGCACTAAATTACGAAGTTTATCTGGCAAGGATGATCCTAATCTGGATGGAATAGATATAGGAATGCCGATATTAATGATCACGGCACTTGATGATTCTGACTCTGTGAATCGAGCTTTTGAGGTGGGTACAACTGATTATATTACCAAACCTATCCAGTGGTCAGTACTGCGTTATCGGGTGCGCCGTTTGATTCAACAATATTTGCAAGCTCAACGTATGGATTGCCTAATGGAACAATTAAAACAAGCAAATCTTGAGGTGAAACGTCTATCTCAAATTGTTGCTAGGTATCAACAGGGGGATTTCTCCTAATTTTCACTTAACTTACCCGCATCTGTCATAAATCTGCATTTTAAATGGGTAAGTCCTGAAGTTATACATTAAGTTATACATTACACAAACGCGATCGCAAACACGCAGTTGCCATACTAATTACATAGAGGGTCTAACACCAAGAAGAACAGATCGTATTAACATCTAATTATTAATGTGATATAAATCTAGTTTTTTCAGCGAGTTAGTCCCTTAATATGCAATTAGATAGATGCTATTTACAGCAGTTCATGCTGTTATGAGGGACAGAGTTTTTAGTTTTAGGGAACAGGAAATAGGGAACAGAGAACAGAAAATAAAAGTTGGGCGTACCTTACTTACCTGAAAAACGCTGTCATTTTTAAAATAGCTGATGTCCATGTTATGTAGAAACTAACGCAGTAAGTAAGCATCTATGGAAAACAAACCAAGTTCGTCTAATCAGGAAGAACCTCAGACTTATAGTCAGGAAAAAATTCTCACTTCCGAAAATATAAAATTTAGCTATAATCCCATATCCTCCACACAAAATTCTCCCTCGCTCAAATTACGAAAAGCACAGATTACTGAAGAAAATCAACGTAATTGTAACTGGACTTTCCAAAGAATTAATGTTGTTCCCTACCCGCAACCTGATTTTCAAATAATCAATGAAAATTTACATAGCGACATTTGATCGATATCTAACAGAGATTTTTATTTAAAATTAGCTCAAATTAATTGAGTTTCAGATCTTCTTAATTCCTTGTCGAAACTCCTTCACTGCTTGAATGTGGTTGGGTAAGTTAATGCAACTCCTCAGGAGTTCGATATCTAAAGAAGGTAAAACCTGCGATCGCTCAATTTCCACATATCCATTAGCTGACAAAGCATAAAGTAACAGTCTTCCTTTTTCCCAGAACCAAACTTCAGGAATTTGCAGGCGCTTGTATGCTTCGAGTTTGTTAATTCCCCCGCTAGTAACAGTAACTTCAATAGCGAGATCGGGATATTCGCGATCGGGTGCTAGTTCATAAGATTCATCTGCCTCACGCTTCACCAATTCTGTTTCACTTTCGAGAGTCATTGAACCAGTAGGGGTGAAGTCTAATCCCAAAGACTCTAGGTAAATCTCTACCAATGCTGCAATCCGCTTCTTAACAGTTTCGTGTTTCTTACCAGGCATTTTGAGGATTTCCAACACTCCATCTAAAAATGACAACCGTAAACCTGGGCGATCGATCAATTGCTCGACTGCTTTAAATTCGCGCCATGTCAATCCATCAATTAAAATCGGTTCGTCTAGTAACTCTAATGTTGTTGCTGTCATTAAAATTCTCCTAAAGATCTGGCTGATATTTCTATATATAGTTATTTACTCTTGATGGTGGTGCGTAATTTAACGCACCCTACACTGATATATTTATTAGTTTTGATGTTAAACAAAAAATTGTTCGACAGGTATCTCAATATCTGGAAAAGCTAATGGTGCGATCGCTCCTTGATCGATAACCTGTTGTATCCGGTACCGATTATGTTGCGGTTGGCGAAACACAATTATACGTTTGGCAGATAAATCTAATACCCAATACTCTGGAATCTTAGCAACCGCATAAATAGATGCTTTGATTTCTAAGTCTTTTTTCAAACTAGATTTAGCAACTTCGATCACCCAAAATATATCCCCAGCTTCAGGATGACGCTCGTTGTAGGCAGAATTTGGTAATTTAACGATCGCAATATCTGGTTCGGGTTCAGAGTCAGCTAGTGTAATTGGACCATTAAAACGAATCTCCGCCCTTCCTGCCAGTAACTCCTCTAGATATCTTGCGCCTCGCTTTGCTGTATTATAGTGGATTGGTGTTTCTGGACTCATTTCAATAATTTCGCCTGCTAATAACTCCAGGTGACGATCGCTCAAAATCCCAAATTCGATCATGCGATGATAGTCATCTACAGACCATTTTGCTAGTGTTTTTAGATCATTCATTTTTCATCAAATCAAAATAAATATAGAGACGTACCATAGTACGTCTCTATATTCTATTTTCGCCCGTGTTTAGTTGTTAAAAAAAGGTGCTAGTGCAGACTTTTTAGTAACGGCTGGCAGTTGGCTTGTGAACGATGAAGCTGAGAACTTGGCACTGCTTCACGTTATCAAAACCTACAACACGGATGAAGTTGCTGGAATATTCAGAGCGACAAGCTTTGACTTCATTTAGCACTTCGTTAACACTGCCAGCGTTGAATAAAGGCAACTTCCAAAGTGTCCAGTAGTGTTGCTCAGGAGCAGAACTTTCGCTAAACTCCACCCCAGGAATAAATCCTTGGTCAATCATGTATTGGATTTGCTTGGCGATTTGTGCGTCGCTGAGGGGGGGCAAGTAGGAGAGAGTTTCGTAACGACGCTCTTTGGGTAGAGTTTGCATAGTTTTGTAAAGGTAATGCTGGTAAAAATGTTGTCAGATGTTCTAGCTAATCTGAAATATTATCCAGATTCGGCTCAGAATCAATTGGCTGTTCAGGATAAGTGCTGGGGTTGTTGGAGGTTAGTTGCGTAAGTCGCTCTAGATGCTGGCGGCGATATTCTATATTTGCCTGCTGGATACCAGTGCGAACTATCTCCGGCAAAAAATCCGTCACTTCGTCGGCTAAATGCTGTCGTACAGTCATTACTCTAAACGCCAGATCTTGTTTCTCGCTAAGTAACTCTTTAAGAAAGGCTTCTCCATCTTGGATTTTTTCTTTTCCTGAAAAGTTACTTAGCCAGTATGCCAGAGGAGGATTTGTCTCAGTTAACTGAGTCAAGATAATCCGCACGGCTTGATAGGTCAGATAGCTACTCAGCACCTTTGCTGTATCTTTGGCAACTTGTTTTAAGTCCATCCTTGACCCCAGCTTTATAGCTATCAGCTATCAGCTATCAGCTATCAGCTTATTCAGGCTGAATGCTGACGGCTGAACGCTCAAAGCTTTTACAGTGTATCCATTGCTTCAAACTCGAACTTGATTTCTTTCCACAGTTCGCAAGCAACAGCCAATTCAGGAGACCACTTGCAAGCTTCACGGATTACGTCGCCGCCTTCACGCATCAGGTTGCGACCTTCGTTACGAGCTTGAACGCAAGCTTCCAACGCAACACGGTTAGCGGTTGCACCAGGAGCATTACCCCAAGGGTGTCCGAGAGTACCACCACCGAACTGCAAGCAGGAATCATCACCGAAGATTTCTACCAACGCTGGCATATGCCATACGTGGATACCACCAGAAGCTACAGGCATTACACCAGGCATAGAAGCCCAATCTTGGGTGAAGAAGATACCGCGATCGCGGTCTTGTTCAACGTAGTTTTCGCGCATCAAGTCAACGAAGCCCATTGTGATGCCTTTTTCGCCTTCTAGTTTACCAACGACGGTACCAGAGTGCAGGTGGTCACCACCAGACATCCGCAAGCACTTAGCTAATACACGGAAGTGGATACCGTGATTTTTTTGACGGTCGATAACTGCGTGCATAGCGCGGTGGATGTGCAGCAGAACGCCGTTGCGACGACACCATTTAGCCAAGGTGGTGTTAGCGGTAAAACCACCAGTTAGGTAGTCGTGCATGATGATTGGAGTGCCGATTTCTTTAGCGAATTCTGCACGCTCCATCATTTCTTCGCAGGTGGGAGCAGTTACGTTGAGGTAGTGTCCCTTGATTTCGCCTGTTTCAGCTTGTGCTTTTTCGATAGCTTCTTGTACGAACAAAAAGCGATCGCGCCAGCGCATGAATGGCTGAGAGTTGATGTTTTCGTCGTCTTTTGTGAAGTCTAGACCGCCGCGTAAAACTTCATAGACTGCACGACCATAGTTCTTAGCAGACAAACCTAATTTAGGCTTAATCGTACAACCCAGTAGAGGACGACCATACTTGTTCAGTTTGTCGCGCTCAACTTGAATCCCATGAGGAGGTCCTTGGAATGTCTTCAGGTAAGCAACGGGAATACGAAGATCTTCCAAACGCAGGGCGCGGAGAGCTTTGAAACCGAATACGTTACCAACCAATGAGGTCAGCAAGTTGGTGACAGAACCTTCCTCAAACAAATCGAGAGGATAGGCGATGTAGGCGATAAATTGGTTATCTTCACCTGGAACTGGCTCAATATCGTAGCAACGACCTTTGTAGCGATCGAGGTCGGTTAACAAGTCAGTCCAAACTGTTGTCCAAGTACCAGTGGAAGACTCGGCAGCTACAGCCGCACCTGCTTCCTCAGGAGGAACTCCAGGCTGAGGCGTAACACGGAAAGCTGCTAATACGTCTGTATCTTTAGGCGTATAGTCAGGTGTGTAATATGTGAGGCGGTAATCTTGTACTCCAGCCTTATACCCAGTTTTTGACTGAGTTTTCGTTTGAGAATAAGCCATGTCTTCCTTCCTGAGGAAATTTAATGTTCCTTTATGTTTGTATAACTATACCAGGAAGGCAATAAGTTATACTTTTAACATTTTTTAACATTTCATAACTTTTCTTTATATATTTCTGGCATTTACAGTTTAAATTAGTGGTTTTTCTTAACATTGCTGTTTGGCGTTGCTCAAATTGATTTTTGATCTGGCAACGGGAACACTATGTATAGCGGTCAGCTATCAGCAGTCAGCTTTTTAAAAGCCAATTTTCCCAAGGGTTTTAGAAGGGATGCGTGTTCTAACTGCCTTGGCTGCTGCTATATAAGTCATTTCTAGCATCGGCTCGATAGTGTTTCAGTATAAATACTTACACTTAGAACAGTTGTAACCAAGCTGCTATGGTTTTGAGTCTTGAGCTTAAAAAAACTTAACTTTAAGGCTGCTGGTAATTAATTGAGTTTGAAAAAACGCTAGTCAAAGGCAGTGGTCGCAGTTTCTATCACAGGACTTACGCAGATACACTAAATACAGGGGCAACCACAGGGGGATTGCCCCTACAGATGGTGTTTATTTTCATAATTTGCGTAAGTCCTGTATCAAAAACGAACTTTTTTCAAGGTATAAGCGATGGCATTCTGGAAGACACGCACTAATTTATTAATCATTGCGACGCTGTTGGGATGTAGTTTGTTAGAGCAAAGTATCACCAGTTATGTAAGAGCGCAAACTAGCATCCAATTAGAACAGAATAATCCTTCATCATTAGATGGAAAGCCACCTAGCGTAGATTTTTTCCCCATCACTCCTACTCAATCGCCAAGAGAGGCAGAAATTTTACCAACTGACTTTCGGATTAGTGCTTTACAATCCGATACTACTGGTAATCTCTGGGTTGGTTCTTACAATGGTGTAGTGCGAATTGATTCTACGACTGCTAAGGTTGTAGCCCGTGTAGGTTTTGTTAACCAAACGATTGATGCTTTAGCGTCACACCATCGAAAAATTTGGGTTGGGACTGATGAAGGACTTCGCAGTATAGATATACTTACTACTCAAGTTAAGGAACAAAATTTTAAGTTACCTTCTAACCGAGTTTTGTCTTTAGTGGTAGACAAGCGGGGTTTATTGTGGGTGGGTAGCGATCGCGGTTTGGCATTAATTAATCCTGAGAAAGAATTATTGATGACAACCATACAGCAATTGCCTGGAATATCTGCTAATGCTTTAGCTGTGGATAAGCAAGATCAGCTATGGGTAGGAACCCTAGAAGGTTTAGTACAAGTTGATACATTAAATGCTTCGATTGTCAAGCAAATTATTAATATCCCAGGAACAATTGTTCAAACTTTGGCGCTTGACCCCCAAGGGATGTTATGGGTGGGAACGCTTGACAGTTTAGTTGTTATTGACCCCAAAACAGGCTTATTAATACGTTCTGTAACACCATTAAACGGACGTAATGTTACCGCTTTGCATTTTGGTGAAGATGGTAATGTTTGGGTGGGTACGAATAGAGGTTTGTTGAAAATCAACCCAACTAATGATGCTGTGATTGGAGAAGTAGGCAACCTCCCTTCTAGTAAGATTGTCTCTTTATCTGCTGATGTGGGAGATAAAGTTTGGGTGGGAACAAGTGTTGGGTTAGCTTGGTTGGATATGAATACGGGTGAGGTAAGGCAGCATGATGACTTGATTCAATTCTGACACCTCGATCCCCCCTAACCCCCCTTAAAAAGGGGGGAAAATTAATACGTCTCCCAATTTATGAGGGGATGTGCGGGAGATGTCGAAGTAAGTCCTGAAGAATGAGGGGGTAACGAGTCAGAATAAGTCCTAATATTTAATTGGGTTTACCGAATAGAGAGTTAAATGGCAGTTACCACCCAACAATTGATCCAATGGAAACAACAGGCGCGTCCAATTGTTGTGCTGACAGCTTGGGATTATGCGATCGCTCAACTGTTAGATGCTTCAGGGGTTGATGTTGTCCTAGTAGGCGATTCCCTGGCGATGGTAACGTTGGGATATGAAACTACTCTACCAGTCACGTTAGATGAGATGCTGCACCATGCTAAAGCGGTGCGTAGAGGTGTACAGCAAGCTTTAGTTGTTGTGGATTTGCCGTTTTTAAGTTATCAAGAAAGTTCACAGCAAGCGATACATTCTGCTGGTCGGGTTTTGAAGGAAACGGGAGCGCAAGCAGTAAAGTTAGAAGGTGGATATCCAGCGATGGCTGAAACTGTGGGGCGTTTGGTAAAAGCTGGTATTCCGGTATTAGGTCATATTGGTTTAACGCCTCAGTCGGTACATCAGCTTGGTTATCGCCAACAGGGGAAAACAGAGGAAGCAGGTGAGCGTATTTTAGAGGAAGCGATCGCACTTGAACAAGCTGGCGCGTTTGGGATTGTTCTTGAGCATATCCCAGCATCTTTAGCAGGGCAGATTACACAAAAATTAACTATTCCTACGATTGGTATTGGTGCGGGTTCTGAGTGTGATGGACAAGTGTTGGTGACTGCTGATGTTTTGGGACTTACAGATAAACAACCGCCGTTTGCTAAGTCTTATGTAAATTTGCGAGAAATAATTACACAAGCGGTAACAGATTTTAGTAGTCAGGTAAGAGAGCGAGATTTTCCCTAATCAATTATCAATTATCAATTATCAATTATCAATTATCAATTATCAATTATCAATGAGTATGGATTTTAGTCAACTTCAAGAACAAGCATCAGAGTATTTAAAGCAGGAAAGGTTTACTGAAGCTATAGCTTTGTATGAAGAAATTATTGCTGCTAATCCAACTGTTATGTCAAGCTACTGGCAGCTAGGATTAGCGCAGTTTCTTAACGGAGAAGAAGCAGAAGCTCAGGCGATTTGGATGTGGGCGATCGCTCAAGGAAATTCTGAGCAAATTAATTTATGGACAACAGAATTACTTCAATTACTACAATCAAAAGCTATTTATTATCACAGCATCGGTAAAAATCAAATTGCTGAAAAACTTTATCGAGTAATTTTAGAACAAAATCCCGATAATGCTGTGATATTAAACAACTTAGGAGGTATTTTAAGAGATCAAGGAAATTTAGAAGAAGCTTTGCTAACTTTCCAACAAGCTATAGATTGTAATCCTAAAATCGTTGAAGCTTATTATAACTTAGGAAAAACTTATAAACAGTTAGGTAAATTATCGCTCTCTATCCAAAATTTTAAGAAGGCTTTAGAAATCAATCCAGATTACAAGCAGGCTTATCTGGCTATTTGTGATGTTTATCAAGAAAATATACCAGATTGGCATTTTTCAATGATGAACGATCATGCCCGTAATATAGCTTATCAAGAAGCTATTGAAAAAGCGGTTGCTAAAAATCCCTCATTTGTCTTGGAAATTGGTACAGGATCGGGATTGCTATCAATGATAGCAGCTAGAGCGGGAGCTAAACAGGTAATCACTTGCGAATTTGTAGAACTTGTTGCAGAAAAAGCTCAAGAAATCATCAAGCTAAATCACTTAGACGATAAAATAAAAGTAATTAATAAACTATCAACTGCTTTAAAAGTAGGTGAAGATATTCCCGAAAAAGCAGATATTTTAGTTAGTGAAATATTTGGAGCAGATCTTTTGGGTGAAGGAGCTTTGCAATCTTTAAATCATGCTTTTGAATATTTAGTTAAACCAGAAGCACAGATTATTCCCCAAGGTGCTGCTATTTATATAATGTTGATTCACAGTGAGGAAATTTATAGGCGTTGTAGAGTGGATCAAGTGTGCGGATTTGATTTAAGTCCTTTTAATGAGTTTTCCAATCTTTTGATTAGACCTTTATTATTAAATGTCTATGAGTATGAGCAAGTGTCTGATGTTCAAGAAGCCAACCGCATCAGTTTTACAAAAGAGCATCTGAATATTACAGAAAATATAGTTGAATTAGAAATTATTAAAGATGGGAAGTTTAACGCAATTGCTTGTTGGTTCGATTTGTTTTTAGATGAAGAAATTACCCTAACCAATAGCCCTTTAAAATC
>JBARVL010000246.1:0-1875 GCA_049646245.1 Crinalium sp.
GTATTCTCAAGCCTTCTTCCCTAATATTCCTTGCTGCATTTTCGTCACGATCATGTTGAGTTTGACAACTCGGACAACCCCATTCACGGATGTTTAAATTTAAGGAATTGTTCTTAAACTTGCAGCAATTACAAAGTTTCGTACTAGGAAAGAATCTGTCAACCTGAATAAATTTTCCGCCCTCTCGTTCCAGCTTGTAGTTTATGAAATTAAGCAACATCCCAAAACCAGCATCATGTATTGATTTTGCTAATTTAGTACGTGCTAATCCTTTTACACAAAGGTTTTCTACTACAATGATTTGGTTTTCATCAACTAACTGTCTTGAGAGTTTGTGCAGGAAATCTTGTCTTGTATTCGTTATTTTTTCATGGACTTTTGCTACTTTTTTAACTGATGAACGTCTATTATTAGACCCTTTAACTTTACGAGATAAAGCTTTCTGTCTACGTCTTAAACGTTTGGCATATTTGCGAGTTGGTTTAATGGGGTCAACTTTATAGTGGCTTTCACCATCAAATACTGTTACTAAACTATTTAGTCCCAGGTCTATTCCTGAAATTTTCCCTTGCTTTTCAGTGGCTAAATCATCAGCCTCAAATAATATTGCTGCAAAATATTTATCTGTACTTGTTTGAGAGACAGTTACAGACTTAATTTTGCCGTTAATACTTTTTGAAATACTTGCTTTAACAATTCCGAGTTTGGGAAGTTTTAAACCACCATTTTTAATTGAGCAGCTTTCAGGATAACGAATTGATTGCTTTCTATGTTTACTTTTGAACTTAGGGAATCTTGCCCGTTTAGAAAAGAAATTCTTAAAAGCTGATTCTAAGTTTTTAAGTGTCTGTTGTAATGTAGCAGCAGTTACTTCTGTTAACCATTCATAATCAGATAGCTTTTTGAGTTGAGTAAGGTCTTTAGCCATATCACAATAGCTCATTCCCTTACCCGTTTCTTCGTACTGAATGTTAGTTTTGTTCAGGTAATAATTAAACACAAAACGGGAACAACCGAAGCTTTTGGCTAGGGCTTCTCGCTGTCCTTTGTTTGGATAAATTCTAACCTTCAATACATCTAACATCAGTACAAACTCACCTGTGTTATCTTTTTAATTGTACTCCGTTTAGGGTAATATGACAAGAGAGAAAAGCATTAAAGTTAGGTTAACTGAGGAAGAATTTGAAAGTATCAACCTTTACGCCAAAAGCAAAGGCTTCTCTGTATCTGAAGTAATACGTGATTATATTAAGCGTTTACCTAAAACTGATTCGCTATGCTCAATTTTTATGCTGGTCGCCATTCATCTCACCGTTAACCCTACGGGTGTAACGGGAGTCCTCTGCCTCCATTCTTGATAGATAACTATTTTTTAAGGCTAAGTAACTCTTGAGGAGAAGCTAACAATTTAATAGTAGCGCAAAGAATTTCTCGCTCGGAATTGAGGACAAATGACCAGGCAACATTCACCCCAAACCAGCGAGTTTGAACCCTACCACTAACTTTAATATCAATCGAATTATCTTCTAAAGTTTCGGCAATGCCTTGGTTGGGAAAGAGAATCATTCCTTGGGCTTCTGCTTCTAAGTAAGTTGCGATCGCATCCTTACCTACCTTGGGTTCCTCAAATGGCGGATACATCGTCCCCTCTTGAGCAAATAAAGCTGCTGTCGCCTGAAAATCACCCGCATTTAAGGTTTCAAAGTAACGTACCAATACTGGTTCTGTAATTCCTTCAATCTTGATTTCAGTAACAGAGGCAGATTCAGTAGTCAAGGGTAAGTCTTCAGCAAGTGTCATAAAATTATTGATAAAATATTGATTTATTATTAAATAGAATCAATAGTTAATACCTACTCTTCTAGAGGGATTTTG
>JBARVL010000247.1:0-7638 GCA_049646245.1 Crinalium sp.
TTAACATAACTTAATATTTTTTTCTCTATTGAGAGTCTGTTGTCAATAAGCTGACGATTTTAGTAAGGGCGCTAAAGCGCCAAAACCTTTGCAAATCAGGCTTTTGGGGCGCTTGTCGCCCCCTGAAGTTCTTTTGCCAATTTTGATAAAATTGCGTCATTAAGTCCTTTGTCGGCGCATCTGGAACTGACCAGAGCGATACAATTACACTGGGTACACCCGCAGTAATTAAACTACGAGATACCCCAATTACACCATCACCTGTAATTTTTCCCACTCCAGTATTGCAAGCACTTAAAACTACTAACTCAGCATTTAACTTCATGTCAAAAATTTCCGCAGAAGTGAGTAAACCGTTATCTTTACCTTCAGGTGCAAGGGCGATCGCACCTGGTACTTCTTTGGCTTCAAATTCATCAAGTAACCCATGAGTTGCTAAATGAATTATGCGTGCATTAGACATCGCTTTGACTGTGGCGGCTTTGGTAGCGGAGTTTCCTGTTAGTGGTTTGGTTTTTAGCAGTTGTGCGATCGCAATAGCTTCTTTTTCTGCCCCTGGTAAAGCGGGTAAAGGTTGTGTAGAGTTGCCAATTTTAGGCATAGTAGGATTACCTACCACTAATGCACCTTTGCCTGATACTTGCGGGCGTTTCTTGTGGGTTAAATCTAAGACTGCGATCGCAGGTGCAGTCAGAATAGTATGTTTTTCAATTAGATATTTACCATCCGCATTTAATAAAGCTGGAAATGGAACCAAAAAAAGCTCTTGTTGTGGTACAAATATGACACGAGCATTGGGATCTTTTGGTAGCAGATTTGCGATCGGCTCGATCAGCAGTTGATGCAGTTGCTTTAAGCTTTGTGAAGGGTCAATATCAGAAGTAGCTTCAAAAATACCACGTTCTCCAATACCTATAGATACAGATACGCGGCTGTTGGTGACTAAATTTGCTAGAGTTGTATTTTGTTCTTGCAGAAATGCTTTGAGGTCAATTTTCTTAAACCTTACTTCACCTGTAGGTTTAACTACCCAAATATAAAACTCTTCTTGTTCTTCTCGATATCCAGGTTCTCTAAATTTAATAATTGAATACTCAACAATAGTTGCATTTTGTGTCTTCGCTATTTGTTTTATTTGTTGCAACTTGAGTGGGGGCAGTTGACTTAGCTGACTTGCAGTAGAAGAAAGCTTGGCATTCAATAATTCTACAAACGCACGCGCTCTGCCTCGTTCCGCAACTTCTAGCGCCGACTCAAATTGATTCTGAGCAACTAAAATTTGTTGTAAATTTTGATAAATCCCTTTTTTGATCACTCCATCAAGAACAGATATTTTATAGTTATCTGGTAAACCAACTCTTAAAGTATCTAATAAATCAGCAGCATTTTGTAAAGTTTCTGTTGCTGATACTAATTGGTTATTCTTCCTTTGAAGTAAAGCGATAAAATACAAATTTGTAAGAGTACCATTATTATTGTTAAATTTTTTGAAGGCATTTACCGATTGCTGGAAATATTTTAGAGCTTGTTCATCTTTACCAATTTTATTGTAGAGTATTCCCATCTGCATTAAGTTAACTGCTTGCAATTCCAAGTAGCCAAATTGATTAGCAATCTTTAGTGCTTCTTGGTAGTTTGATAATGCTTCATTATAATAACCAAATTCTTTGTAAACTCCAGCAATATCTTGATATCCTAATGCTTCCATCTGAGGCATACCAATTTTTTGAGATTCTATCAATCTTTGTCGAGCCGCTTCTAATTTTTCGGCAAACTGATTGCTATTATCAGATGCTGGTGGCTTCACTTCACCATCCGTAGAACTGATTCTCCTCGCTTCACTTAAATAATATCTCGCTTTATCTATTTGATTCAAATCAATATAAAGGAAGGTTAAGTTCTGAAGGATACGTACTTCGACAGATTGACATTCTTCTAGATCCAAATCTCGATTTTTTGAGGAAGAGCAAGATAGATTTTCTCTAATCAAGCTCAACCCCTGTCGTAATGTATTTTCAGCTTCAATATATTTGCCAGTTTTGTTATAAGCCAAACCTAGAGTAGCGAGAATATCGGCTTTTTTAAGAAGATTATCTACTTTAGGTAAGGCTAACTGTAAAAAGCTGATAGCTTTTTCATATTGATTTTGCCTAGAGTAAATTTCGCCAATATTTATTAATACTTTGGCTTCTAAATCAGTTAAATTAAATTTTCTGGTAATCTCTAATGCTTGTGACAAAACTTCTAAAGCTTGTTGGGTTTGATCTCTTAGCCCATAGGCGATACTCATAGATAAAGAAACCTTTACAACGTCAGGCATATTCTGAGTATCTTGAAAAATTGATAAAGCTTGCTTGAGAGATTCTAGCCCTTGCTCCTGTTTACCTTCTACAACATCAAGAAATCCAATTGCCCATAAAATACTTGCTTGTTCAGTGCGATCGTTAATTTTTGTAGCAATATCTAAAGCTCGTCGAAAATATTCTAACGCCGTCTGAGATTGTCCTAAACCACTATAAGCTCCCGCAATCCGGCGTAGAGTTTTTCCAATTCCTGCTTCGTCGCCTAATGCCTGACGAATTTTTAAAACCTGCTGAAATCCTTCTAATGCTTTCTGATATTGATCTTGCTTTAAATGCTCTAGAGCTATTTTTTCAAGGCGATCTGCTTGGGCTTTTTGGTCTTGACTTACTTGTGTTTGTGCTGAAACACTATCCCAGCTAAAAGCGATGGGTAAAACCGGATAAATCAGAGACAAAAATAAAGTTACACTCAAACAGCTATAGAACTGTAAACGAGGACGAAGTGAGAGATATGATAAGAATTTTTGCATGATTAAGTAGCTCAACATTAAAAAATATCAAATCATTATTTTCCCCTCCCCGTTGACTGGGAGGGGGTAGGGGGTGGGGTTTTACGGATTAACGCGATGCGAGCTTAACAGCTTGTACAGCCGCCTCTGCATTCACCAAACCATTACCAAAAAATGCTTTTTCTGCTGAGAGATTAGTATTTAAAACATTTTGGTCGCGCAACCCTTGATATAAACTTTGATCGCTCTGTGATACAACTAACCCTTGATAACTAGCCGTTTTCTTGAGAATATCAATCAACTGTTCGCGGCTTAAACGGCGGTTTGGATCTTCCCCTTTCATCAAAGCCAACACACCTGATACAATCGGAGCAGAAAAAGAAGTACCCTGCACCCACATATACGCACCTTTTTTATCTAAGGTACTTGCCCAACTTGCTTTCGGTATTGCTCCTTGCCAAAATTGCTGTAACCAAGTTCCACCTGTAGTTAAAATTCCACCAATCTTACTTGGAGAACCTAAATCTCCACCTGGAGCTACTACACCTAAAGTTTCACCAAAGCTACTATAAGCAGTACGCTGACCTGCTAAATTTGTTGCTCCAACTGCAACTACTCCTGGCATAGCAGCAGGGAAATTCACATCCCAAGAGGAAGTATCACCACTGTTTCCAGCAGCCGCCACTATCACTAATTGCGGATTATCAGCTAACACTTCAGAAATAATATCTGCTACTTCTTGAACTGGCATAGAACCGCCGAAGCTCATGTTAATTACATCCGCACCTCGTGCTACCGCGTAACCAATGGAAGCCACAATAGATTCGGAAGTAAATTCATTATTAATTCCCGAAGTCCGTACAGGTAAAATTTTCGCATGAGGAGCAACACCGAGCAAACCGTTACCATTAGATGAACGAGCAGCAATTACTCCAGAAACCCAAGTGCCATGAAACTTCCCAGTAATGCGATCGCGAATTAATTCCCGTACTCCCTGAGCTATTTCTGCTGGCGTACAACTAGAAGTACAGCCATAATATTTGACCTCCGATGTCTCTGTTTTATACTTTTTAATTAACTCCCCATCTGCTAAATTGAAAGTATCTCGAAACATCGGTGCTAACACCTTAATTTCTCTGGCACTTAGCCCAGTATTTGCATCTCCAGGGCAAGAACCTTCGTCATTAGAAGTTTTTGTAGACATTAACGCGAAATCCCAGCCATGAGATTCCCCTGGACACTTATCTGCCCGATTTGTAGCACTATAAAGATTATTTTTTAAGTCAAGATGATCCCACTGAATTGTAGAATCAATTACAGCGACAACTACCCCACGTCCCCCCTGACTTTGTTGCCAAGCTTCTAAGGCACGAATATCTGTACGTGCAGAGGAGTTACAATTAGCATCTACCTCAGTTGGTAAACAAGTTGTTTTCTTAACATCCTTATTCAAATACTCGGATAAAGCACTACTATTGAGATGCCATTGTAACGGTAATAAAGCTGTCTTAAAAGTGCTAGAACTCGGTGACGGTAGCTTGGCGATATTATTAACAATCTGATTAAATTCGTCAGGCTTCGGGGAACTATTAGGAGTCATTTTTCCTGATGTTGTGACCCGCTCAGGAAGGGATTGAATAAAATTAGGTGTAGCCGATTTTACACCTGTTACTTGAATTAATTGATTAGCCGTATTTAATACTTCCGTCCCTGACGCAGATAAAGCGCGGACAACATAGCGAGATTTGGTAAAGGGAATTTTGCGAACAATTTCTAAATTCCGTTGTTTGAGGAGATCTTGTATTTGATTTTCCGATAAGTTGCCCTGAAAACTAACTATAATTTCATTAGGTAAGGCAATAACTTCTTGGCGACCCTGACGACTTAATGCTGGGAGTGTAGCTGCAACAGCAGGAGAAAGTGCAATTTTTTGTTCGGCTCTAGCCTTAATATCTGGATTCGCATTAGATAAGGTTACTACAGCATAGTTTTCACCTAAAGGTTTAACTTGAGCTAATTCAGCGAAATTATCGTTTTCACCGCGAGTCCTTTTTTGCAAAACTTCTTGTACTTCCTCAAAGAAAGGGCGATCGCTTGTTGCTGATTCTCCATCGTCACTTGTTATCCCACCTCTAGTACCACCTCTAGTACCACCTCTGGTGGTTTGTTGTGTTTTTTGAACAACAAAGGTATCTTGTCGCAGATTTAAAGGTATACGCTTACCAAAGTAAGTGTAAAACAGTTGATCGTTGGCTGGGGATTGTGCGATCGCGCTTTTCCCTGATGTAGTTGCGTTGGCAGTTTTGGAGTATTGCAATGAAGCGTCTGCTGCTAGGTACAAGCAACTTGTTAAGGCAAGACCGGAAAGGATACGTTTAATCATTTGCTGTTGTAGATATAGAAACTTGCTCTTGGTAGACATTACCAAGAAACTATGTAATTCGGATGATTACAAGAGAATCTGGTAATGCTAAACCTGGCGCTATAGTTTTATATTTCTGACAGCATTGAACCTATGCCGCAGCAAATCGAGAAATCTTTGCTCCCTCTTAAGCACATAGCCAAACGGCGTTAAAAAGAAGTTGATTAGACATCTCCCAAAAATATTGTAGAGACCGTAAATTTACGGTCTCTACATTGGTTCTAGACAACCCACCTTTAATTTATGGAGATGTCTATTACTGATATAAACTTCGCAACTCATCTATTGTGCTAGATGTTTCTAGTCCTGACAGAATTGTTTCCAAGAGATTAGTATCTTTGATTTGAGAAATTTCTGGTAAAACTGCCAACCCCTGAGAACCAAATTTCAGCTTCAAGCCGAGTTCAATCCCTTTTAATAAGCCGTCCTGACGACCTTCCTGACGACCTTCCTGACGACCCTCCTGACGACCTTCCTGACGACCAATTCTTTGTACACTGGTAATGTATGGCATACGCCTTTCCTCCTCTAACTGCTGTATTGCTTGCCAAAATTCCTGCTCTAATTCAAGCGGGAGACTCATTACCCAATCTATAAACTGAAATAGGTTAATCACATCTGTGCGTGAATAACTTTGTTCGTAAAGTTGTCTAATTAAAGCTAGTTTCCATTTTTTCCGCTCAAGGCGATCGTCCTTTGTCTCTTGGGCTTTGAGATGAGCCATTACCACTATAGCAAAGGGATTGCGGCTGGCTTCTAAATTTGACCACTGCTGCGAGTAGTCTAGCAACTTGACTATCTTAAAGTTAAAATTAATTTGAGTTTCCCACAATTGATAGCCAAATTCATTGGGTCTCCAGCTTTTTCGTTCGTCTCCTAATACTGCTACACTGACTACAGTGCGCCTGTATTTGTCATAGATACGATAGTGGTAGACAAACATTCTCTCGGCAAATCCAGGTTCGTCTTGGCTTTGCACTTCTACATGAATTAACACCCAAGCTTCTTCACCATTCTTGCGCCATATCTTCACTAACTTATCTGCTAACCGTCTCCCTAGTTCAGCATCGCGCACCACTTGTTGCAGTTCTTTATCTAAGAACTCAGGGGGACGATTCCAGTCGATTTCGTCATAAGCTGTGGGCAGAAAAAAGCGCAGAAAATCTTCAAAATATTGCTCTAGAATATCTTTCCAAGGACTATCAAATTCTGTCTGCGGGTTGCTCATCAATCTGAGTATGTGGGTGAAATTAAACGTTACTTGCGCTATCGCCGGAACTAGGGACTGGTGACGGGTGTTGTGGAAAAAATTATACGTTTATTTATGCCCATCTAGTTTATAGCTTCTTAAACTTATACTTTTTAATACTATTAGGACTTACGCACCAAAAGCCTAAAACCTAGATCCCCCTGAGCAACCCCTTAAAAAGGGGGGAAATTCAAAGTCCCCCTTTTTAAGGGGGATTTAGGGGGATCTAGAAATAAGTCCTGACCATTTGTTGAAGCAATTTCGATAATTAATTTGCCTCTCCGATCAAGGTAAAAGCTGCCCATTTTCTTGGTTCAGAATGTTTTTTCATTGTAGAAAGCATCGCCTGACGCAATGCTTGGGCTTTGTCAGGGTTCTTTTGAAGATTTTGATAAAATTGTGTCATTAAGTATCCTGTAGGCGCATCTGGGACTGACCAGAGGGATACAATCACGCTGGGTACACCCGCACTAATTAAGCTGCGAGATAACCCAATCACGCCATCACCTGTGATTTTCCCAACTCCGGTATCGCAAGCACTTAAAACTACTAAGTCCGCGTTGAGTTCCATGTCAAGGATTTCACTAGCTGTGAGCAGTCCATTATCATCTTCGGATGGCGCTAAAGCGATCGCACCAGGTACTCCTAATCCTTTAAAATCATCTAATAAGCCGTGTGTAGCTAAATGAATTATCCTAGCTGTGGGCATCTTTTGAACAATTGATGTTTTAGTAGCAAGGTTTCCGATAATAGCTTTAGTATTTAACTCATGTGCGATCGCCTTTGCTTCTGCCTCTGCACCTGGTAATTTGTCTAACTGTTTTGGTGTTTCTCCAATTTCCCCTATATATGGCATTGTGGGATTACCGACAACAAGGGCATTTTGCCCTGATGTTGCATTCAACGTCTCGATACGTTTCCTTTGCTGCTGGGTGAGTTGCAATACTTGAATAGCAGGTGCGGTTAAAATAGTATGTTTTTCAATTAAGTATTTGCCACTGTCATCTTGTAATGCGGGAAAAGGAACTAAGAATAACTCACCTTGAGGCATGAAGATTACATGAGCATTTACGTCAGTTGGTAATTGATTGGCAATAGGTTTAATCAGAATGTTATAGAGTTGTTTTAAACGTTCTGTTTCATCAACAGGATTGG
>JBARVL010000248.1:0-3597 GCA_049646245.1 Crinalium sp.
TTAGATGAAATGGTAATTGTTGATAACATTCAGGATAAATTAGAAGGTGAAGTTATGGACTTAGTTCATGGACTACCTTTTGTTGAACCAAGCATAGTCAAAGCTGGTACTTTACAAGATGGTCAAGATGCCGATATTGTAATCATTACTGCTGGAGCAAAGCAAAAACCAGGAGAAAATCGTTTAAATTTAGTGCAACGTAACGTAGAAACATTTAAAAACTTAATACCAGAAATCGTCAAATATTGCTCTCAAGCTATTATCTTGGTTGTTACTAACCCCGTTGATATTATGACATATATAACACTGAAATTGTCAGGGCTTCCTAGCTCTAAAGTTTTAGGTTCTGGTACAGTAATAGATACAGCGAGATTTCGCTATCTCTTAGCAGAAAAATTAACTTTAGATCCCCGTAGCCTTCATGCTTATATCATCGGGGAACATGGAGATAGTGAAGTTGCTGTTTGGAGCAAAGTTAATATAGCAGGTTCACCATTAGTAGATGATAATTTAGATCATAATCAAATTGACCCAAACCTACAAGCCGTTTTTGCAAATGTCAAGAATGCCGCTTATGAAATTATCCAGCGTAAAGGTGCAACTTGCTATGCTATTGGTTTAGGTGTAACACAAATTGTGCAAGCAATTTTACGCAATCAAAATCGAATTTTAACTGTTAGCACCCTGATGAATGGTATTTATGATATTCAAGATGTTTGCTTGAGTTTACCTGCGGTAGTTAATCGTCATGGAGTTACACGCATATTAAATATTTCTCTAACTTCCTTAGAGCAACAGCAACTCCAAAAATCTAGTCAGGTTTTACGCCAAACAATCGCACAACTTAATCTTTAATTTATTGTGTATCGCTACATTTTATTTTATAAGCCTTATAATGTCTTAAGTCAGTTCACTACCCCAGATGTAGGTGAACCCCAACCAGGTGAAGAAACTGATTTACCTAGTACGCTTAAAGACTACATTCCCATCCCTGATATTTATCCAGTAGGGCGACTAGACAGAGACAGCGAAGGCTTGCTGCTATTAACCAACAATGGGCGCTTACAGCATCGCCTCTCCAACCCTCAATTTGGACATAAAAGGACTTATTGGGTGCAGGTAGAGCGTATTCCTGATGAGCAAGCACTCCAACAACTCAGGAAAGGGGTGGTGATTAAAAATTATCGTACCCGACCAGCCAAAGTAGAATTGTTACCAGGAGAACCTAATTTACCACCGCGCGAGCCACCGATCAGATATCGTAAAAATGTACCGACAGCATGGTTAGAGATGATGCTTACCGAAGGTAAGAACCGACAGGTACGCAGAATGACGGCTGCTGTAGGGTTTCCCACGTTACGATTGGTACGCTTTGCGATCGCTCACCTCGATCTTACAGGTTTACAAGCTGGTGAGTGGCGCGAATTAACCTCAACAGAACAACAAATGCTCATGCAGTTGAGCAAAATATAAGCTCAAAGCCAAGAGCGATCAGCCGTCAGCTTTGAGCGGATTAAACTATGATAATTGTTAATA
The DNA here is from genome assembly GCA_049646245.1 of Crinalium sp. GTDB lineage: Bacteria > Cyanobacteriota > Cyanobacteriia > Cyanobacteriales > PCC-9333 > Crinalium. The sequence continues at coordinate 1,537 of JBARVL010000248.1, forward strand.
CAGATCTGTGCCTTTAGAACCTGTATAGGAATTGAGGAAGTTCCACTATGCTTGTCTGTCCCGAATGTAAGTTTGAAAATCCCAATAACAACAAGTTCTGTCAAAAATGTGGAACTTCCCTAACCACTAAAAAATGCGACGAATGCGGGGCTGAAGTACCATTAAGTGCAGCGCAGTGTCAGAATTGTGATGCCTTTACAGGAACAGTTTTGTGGGCAATTATCGCCCAAAATGCTGTGGAGTCTGCGATCGCTACGCCAACTGTCGCCACAACCATACAAGCCGCAGCTAATACTCCGATTTTGACACCCCCACAGACATCATCTCCTGAAGTTCCCACAGCGAATACATTAAATCTTCCAGATGTCAATCCATTTTCAGAAACTTATTCAGAGTCGATAGAAAAAAATCCTGAAGAAGAAAATTGCCAAGTATCCGAACCTGTAAATATTTCTTCATCTGTAGCAGATGAAACTCAACCTGTAGAAGCAGCAACTCAAGAGGAAATTTCTCTTGGGGATGACTCTGGGCAGTCTCCGGCTACTGCTACGGTGCTGACTCAAGAATATTTGGGAGTACAGCAACGTTATAAAATTATTGCACCAACTCCCCTATCTACATCTGACGGGCAATTTGAAGTAAGAGTATTAGACTGCCAACCTTTTCAAAAGTCGCCCCTAGAAGCCTTGATGCAGCAGCAACAAGGTATATTTAAATCATCTGCCCCTGGAATAGAAGCTGATATTGTAGATTCAGGCTTTTTGAATGCTGTACACATACCAGCGATCGCTCAACCTTATTTAAAACTTAACAATTCTTTGTCTCCAACCCTACCCGATATCCATGATGCTTGGGAGGAAAACGAGCAATCAGTGCTATTACTAGAAGATCGTTCTCAATGGTCGCTACTGGTAGATGTCTGGCGCGATGAACAAGTGCCTATTTTTGAAATTTTGTACAACTTGAATGAAATGGCACACCTTTGGGAGGCTTTAGAACCTTACCATTGTCGTCAAAGTTTATTGGAATTAACTAATTTGCGAGTAGATGAAGACCATAAATTCAGCTTGCAAAAACTGTATCAAGAACGCTCAGACTCAGTGACTCTGAAAAATTTAGGCGAATTTTGGCAAACTATATTCCAGCAGTCCCAACGGATGCTTGATGGTTCTTTAGAACAACTCGTCCAAGATGTAGCTACAGGTAAAGTTGAGAGCATTGAGCAAGTATACGATCATTTGAGAGCGATCGCCAATGAACTACAACCTCAACAGCCAACAGATGATACTGACGAGACGGCTGGATTCTCAATTACAGATAACTTCAAAGAAGATATTACTGAATCTGAGGATGCTGACGCGCCCACAGTAATTCTCCCCATGCAATTAGTTGGTTTGGAGGACGCAGGAGAAACCGATATTGGTCGCCAAAGAAATCACAATGAGGATTTCTTTGCTATCCAGACGCAAATCAAAAAACAAGAAACTCCGCTAGGTAGAAGTATTCAAGCTCGTGGTCTTTATATTATCTGTGATGGTATGGGAGGACACGCGGGCGGGGAAGTAGCCAGTTCAATGGCGGTGCAAACTTTAAAGCAATACTTTGAAGAAAATTGGAAAGAGGCATTACCAGACGAAAATAGCATTCGTGAGGCGGTACGCAGAGCCAACAGTGCGATTTATGAGATTAACCAACAAAAAGCCAGTGCTGGTAGCGGTCGCATGGGTACTACCCTAGTGATGCTAGTAGTTCAGGATACAAAAATTGCGATCGCTCATGTGGGAGATTCTCGAATTTATCGCCTTACCCGTAAGCGCGGTTTAGAGCAAATTACTGTAGACCACGAAGTTGGACAACGAGAAATTCAACGTGGCGTAGAACCTGCAATAGCTTATTCTCGCCCCGATGCTTACCAACTCACCCAAGCATTAGGCCCCAGAGACGAAAATTTTGTCAAACCTGACGTAAATTTTCTAGAGTTGCAAGAAGATACCCTGCTGATTTTAGCTTCTGACGGTCTGACCGATAACGATCTGCTAGAAGTTAATTGGCAAAATGCCT
>JBARVL010000249.1:0-3062 GCA_049646245.1 Crinalium sp.
TTAGGTTTTTGGTTAGGAACTTGGGAAGGCACAATAGATCGAGAAACGGCTCTATGGTTACGTTTTTATGATACTGACGGCAATTTAGTTTTATTACCAGAAGAAGCAGCACAGCAACAAGCAGAACAACAACGTCAACGTGCTGAACGTTTAGCTGCCAAGTTACGAGAGTTAGGAGAAGATCCTGATACGTTATAAATAAAACTCACTAAAAAAGTGCAAGATAGATTGGGAAATCATTTTAATCTCTAGGTGTTGCGGACGTATGAGTGAAGCTACTGAGTCAGAAAACAAAACAACGGGTGCTGATGCTGTTGATGATGCGATCGCGCGTGGTATAGATCTAGATGGTACTGCCATCCCCAAAGCCAAGCTTGACCTTTATAACCAAGTTATGGGTTTAGAAGGCGATCGTCAACGTAGCGGTGTATCAAATACCATGCGTTCTCGAATTGTCAGAATTGGTGCTAAACACATTTCCCAAGAAGAGTTGAACCAGAAGTTACTTGATGCTAATTTTGCTCCTTTGAAGGAAAAGGAAATTGCTTTCTACTACGGTGGTAAGTAATAAGTAGAGAGACTTAATTATTTGTAGGATGGGTTGAACGATAGTGAAACCCATCAAAGTATTACTGGTGTTGCGTTATGTGCTACGCTATCTTCCTCCACCAACGTACCTCAACCCAACCTACTATCTGCTAAGTTACGAAAGTTAGGAGAAGATCCTGAGCTTTTCTAAGCTTTTGGTAAAAAGCGTTCCATATCATACAACTTAATTGTTATTAAAATTTAATTTTCATTAAAAATATGAGTTTAAAAATATTATTATTTATAGTTTTATCATTAGTCGGGATAATAAGCTTTTTGTTAGCTAGTCTACCTAAAACTTTTTGGCGAGAATTGAGCAAAATACCATTGTTTGCAGCTTTATTGTTTTTGTTCTTTTATTTATTATTAAATTTTACTATATCTATTTGTTTAAGCTGGCTAAATATAAAACATATAGATTATCCAACGTATGAAATTTTTATAATACTAATTATTCCCCTAATTTCCGGTTTTTTTATTATATATGAGATTGACGATAATTATCGTTTTTTTTCTTCCGGTATATTTATTGGAAATTTCATTACTGAGAGTTTTAGAATTATTTTCAATAAAAATATTAGTCAGATCCAAGATGGAACTAGCTCTACCTTCTCGTCTTTTGGTTTTTTTTGTGCTGCTTTATTTGGAGCCGTTATGTTTTGTTGGATTTTAATTGAAGAAATGAAAAAAGAGTCTCTTGATAGTAAACTTCAACTTTCTATAGCAATTTTTTCAATATTTGTCCTCAGTTTAATTCCTTATCCTCTATTCTTTCTATAGCAGTAAACTTGATATTATAGCATTAAATATTCGATTATGGCGGGCTAGAAGCCCGCACTACAAACATTACAAAGCAACAAATTCAGAACTTGAACCAACAGGCGCGATCGCACTTAACGTTAAATTAGGATTATCTTCCTGTACTTGGTGCATATTCCAGTCATTCTTAAACAGTAAAACTGGACGACCCCAGTTATCTTTTACTGTCACAGTGTTAAACAAACGCCCAGCTTTTTCTAAGGCTTCCCAACCCTCAACAACCCAACGAGCGACAGAATAAGGTAATGGATCTAAGCGAGTTTCTACCCCATATTCACTCATCAACCGGAACTGCACAACCTCAAATTGTAACTGTCCTACTGCTGCTAAAATTGGGTCGCGTTTCGCCTCATCAACTGAGTACATAATTTGCACTGCACCCTCTTCGCGCAACTCCGTTACACCTTTATGGAATTGCTTAAATTTAGAAGGGTTGGGATTCCTTAAATATGCAAAAAGTTCTGGAGAAAAACAAGGAATTCCTTCATATTCCAGCTTTTGACCAGTGTAAATTGTATCCCCAATTGCAAACGCACCTGGATTATTTAAACCAATTACATCACCAGCATAGGCTTCTTCAATTGATTCGCGGTCTTGAGCAAACAATTTTTGCGGACGTGACAAACGTACTGTCTTACCAGTACGCGCATGATTTACAATCATGTCTTTTTCAAACTTACCTGTACATACCCGCACAAACGCAACTCGATCTCGATGTCTTGGGTCCATATTTGCTTGCAGCTTAAATACGAAACCCGAAAATTCGGGATAAGTAGGTGCAACTTCTCCAACTGATGATTGGTGAATACCTGGTTTTAAGGCGTAGTCGAGGAAGTAATTTAAAAATAGTTCGACACCAAAATTGGTCATCGCACTACCAAAAAATACAGGTGTCATTTTCCCTGAACGAACTTGATCTAAATCTAGTTCTGCACCTACACCATCAAGAAGTTCTAATTCTTCTTTGAACTGATAGTAAAGGTCTTGTTCCAATAGCTGTTCAATGCGAGGATCGCCTAAATCAACCACAGTATCAATTGCTTCTTTGCTACCGTGTGCGCTGCGCTCAAATAAGTGAATTTGCTTACTGTGCCGCTCGTATACACCCTTAAAGCGATCGCCCATTCCAATAGGCCAGTTTACCGCATAAGTCTGTAATCCTAACTCCTGCTCAATTTCATCCAGCAATTCAAACGGATCGCGTCCAGGGCGGTCACATTTGTTAACAAATGTGAAGATAGGAAGCGATCGCATCTTACACACTTCAAACAACTTGCGGGTTTGCGGTTCCAAACCCTTAGCAGCATCGATCAGCATCACTGCATTATCGGCGGCGGCTAAAGTACGATAAGTATCTTCACTAAAATCTTGGTGTCCAGGCGTATCTAATAAGTTAATCTGACAATTCTGGTATTCAAATTGCAACACCGTCGAGGTAATTGAAATACCTCTTTGCTGTTCCATCTCCATCCAGTCAGAAGTTGCCTTTTTTTGCGCCCGACGCGCCTTAACAGCACCCGCTTCGTGAATAGCACCCCCGTACAGCAACAGTTTTTCTGTTAGCGTCGTTTTACCTGCGTCGGGGTGAGAAATAATTGCAAAATTGCGGCGGCGTTCAACTGCTGCCTCTAAATCAGTCTCAAGTTCAGTAGACA
>JBARVL010000250.1:0-5282 GCA_049646245.1 Crinalium sp.
CATGAAATAACAAGGTATACCTTTATATAGTGGTTTTAATAACCCATCAATTAACCCCATATCGTGAAAATGGGGCAACCAAGTTACAGCAACACTATCTGCTGTATGTTCAAATCCTTGATCAATATAAGCAATGTTATAAAGCACATTTTCATGGCTAATCATCACACCTTTAGGTGTAGATGTAGAGCCAGATGTATATTGCAAGTAAGCTAAACTGTCACCTTGCAATACAGGTGCTTCCCATGAGTCTGATCTATCCGCAATAGTATCAGTAGCTATCCAGCGTAAAGCTTTGAGATCTGGTGCTTTGGCAAATAACTGTTCTAAATTAACTAAATGCTGAGAAGTTGTCAGTACAACAGTAGCTTGGGCATCATTTGCGATCGCCACAATTTTATCTAAATTCCGCTTTAACTTTGGTGGATAAAGTGGAACAGCTATGACATTACTATATAAACAACCAAATATTGCCGCTAAAAACTCTAAACCTGCGGGATAAAGCAGTAATGCCCTTTCGCCACTTAAATTTAAAGATTGCAAGTAAGATGCGATCGCCCGACTTTGCTTGTCCAACTCTTGATAAGTCAAGCTTACTTCTGTCGTTTCCCCATCCCAGAGAAACGTATACGCTATTTTATCTGGTTGCTGTAAAGCCCTGTAGCGCAATAAATCTACTAAAGTAGCGCAGCTAAAAGACAAATCAACTAAGTTGTAGCAAAGGTCGGGCATTTTATCCTTCCTGCTTGATTAACTCAAAAATTTCAAATTGTTGGCAACGCAAAATCAGCATCTAACGATGCCAACAGTAGTCTGATGATTCGCTCAATACAAAACATCACCCCATTCAGGGCTACCGAAGTGAAGCCAAATTAACCGCTAACCGGATAGCTACAGTGCAGTATTAATGCACAAAAGCTAGAATGGCTAACTTCTAGTTTTCTTTAAGAACCTGTAGTTCCAGGTACTTTCGACGCTGTTGCTTTGATAATTTCAACAACATTCATCAAATTACACTAAATGCAACTAATTCGCAATAAGGATTCAGATAATCTGAGCAAATTTTAAATATTTATAGAGAATAGTTATCAATTACTGCTGATTTTTATCTCTCACCCATGTTAAAACCAATCAGAGTAGCATTTTTAGTGTTTTTGCCTCAAATCGTTGAAAAATAAAGTTTTTGAGCATTATACTAGCGGCTTACAATTTGGCAATATATCTCTTAGCTGACTATTCTATGTAGTCTGGGATACAATTAACTAGCTTCAGTAGCTTGACAAAAGCAAGTACTCTGTGAATGTCTAATGATTCTATTTTTCATTTAGAAAAGATTGACAACTCAGTTATTGTCACTGTTTAATTAGAAATCTTTTGTACTTAGTGCTAAAAGATAATAGTCTCGATCAACTGCGTGAACCAGAACGCATGAAAAACTTTTCCTTTCCTAGTCACCAGTCACCAGTCACCAGTTCCCTACTGTTAATACTCAGCCTCGCCTTCACCCTCCTGATCGGCTGCTACCATCCAGTTGCAGGGCAAAAAAATACAGAATTATTGTGGGATACCTACGGAATACCGCATATTTACGCCAAAGACAGCAAAAGTTTGTTTCAAGCTTTTGGTTGGGCGCAAATGCAAAGTCACGGTAACTTAATCTTGCGTTTATATGGTCAAGCGCGGGGAAAAGCTGCGGAGTATTGGGGCAAAGAATACTTAGAATCAGATCAATGGGTGCGTACTATGGGAATACCAGAACGCGCCCAACAATGGTATCAACAACAAAATCCGACTTTTCGCGGTTATTTAGATGCGTTTGCGGTTGGAATTAATAATTATGCTCAGGAAAATAGCGATCGCATTGACGACAAACTCAAAGCTGTTTTACCTGTAACAGGTGCAGATGTCTTAGCTCATGGTCAGCGCGTACTGCATTTTAACTTTGTAGTCGATCAAGATAAAGTTGCAGATATTACAGAAAAGTGGTCTGCATCTCAAATTGGGATGAATAGCGATCGCACAGACTCTAACTCCCCTCCCCGTTCACGGGGAGGGGTTGGGGGTGGGGTTAAAGCAGGATCTAATGGTTGGGCGATCGCACCCAAACATTCTGCTAGTGGTAACGCCATGCTACTAGCAAATCCCCACCTACCTTGGTCAGATTTATATCTTTGGTATGAAGCGCAACTCACAGCACCAGAAATTGATGCTTACGGCGCTACCCTTGTTGGTTTTCCTGTTTTAGAAATAGCATTTAATAACAACTTAGGCTGGACGCATACAGTTAACACCCATGACGGTTGGGATGCCTACGAATTAAAACTATCAAAAAATGGTTATCTTTGGGATGGAAAAGTAAAACCATTTCAAACAGAAAAGCAAATAATTAAAGTTAAACAAGATAACGGTAAAATTAAAGAAGAAACACTAACTATTAAGCGTTCTATTCACGGCGCTGTTGTCCAAGAAAAAGATCATAAAGCAATTGCTATCCGTGTTGTTGGTTTAGATAAACCAAGCGCATTAGAACAATGGTGGGATATGGCGCGGTCGAATAACTTAGCGCAATTTGAGTCAGCATTAAAGCGGCTGCAAATTCCTATGTTTACAGTCATGTATGCAGATCGATCAGGACATATCATGCACTTATTTAACGGTAATGTGCCAGTGCGATCGCAAGGAGATTTTGACTATTGGGAAGGCATTATTCCAGGCGATACTTCCACAACATTATGGACAAAATCTCACCCCTACCAAGACTTACCCCGTGTAGTCGATCCTGCTAGTGGTTGGTTACAAAATGCCAACGATGCACCCTGGACAACCACCTTTCCACAAGCACTTAATCCAGATAATTATCCCGCTTATATGGCTCCGCGCGAGTCTATGGGTTTGCGACCGCAACGTTCAGCTAAAATGCTAATGGAAGATGACAAAATTTCCTTTGAAGAATTAATTAAATACAAGCATTCAACAACAATGGAATTAGCACGTCTGCTTGATGATTTAATTCCAGTTGCGCGTAAACAAGGTAATGAAATAGCGCGTCGCGCTGCTGATGTTTTAGAAAAATGGGATCGTAAAGCAGATGCAGATAGTCAAGGTGCAGTATTATTTGCTTCTTGGGCGCAAGCAGTAGACCGCAAAAAATTATTTGCCACACCTTGGAACGCCAGCGCACCTTTATCAACTCCTGATGGAATTGCCGATCCTAAAAATGCAGTTGGAGTATTAGAAACTGTGGCTAAGAAAGTTGAAGCAAACTATGGTGCATTAGATATATCTTGGGGTAAAGTTTTCCGTTTACAACAAGGAGATCTTGATTTACCTGGTAACGGTGCAGATGATAGCTTAGGTGTGTTTCGTGCTGTTTGGTATGCTCCCACTGAAGATGGTCAATTTCAAGCAGTTGCGGGAGATACATTTGTTGCTGCGGTTGAGTTTTCTAATCCAGTCAAAGCGATGGTATTGACAACCTACGGCAATTCAACACAACCCAATTCAACTCATAGAAACGATCAGTTAGAGCTATTTGCTAACAAACAATTGCGATCGGTATGGCGTAAACGTGCAGAAATTGAAGCACATTTAGAGTCCCGAAAATTGTTTTAATTTCCACATTACCAAGCATATCTCTCTACTCTCAATCCTCAAACAGGCGTGGGTTTCGTTCCCTCAAACCAACCTACAAGAACGGCGCTCGCATATCTCACTATCTCAAACAGGGAAGTTTTAAAAGTCTCACTTTTGCTAACGAGTGTTAGACAAAGAGCTTGTACATCCAGAAAGCAATTCTAAAGGAATTTTGGCTTCTGACTTATCCAGCCTTTGTAATTGACCGCGATAATTTATCAGTTCAGGCTTATACATAATTGAAGTTGCAGGTGGCTTAGAAACATAAGCGATCATTTGATCCACAACTTTAATCGATCGCTTCCAATCTTGATCGCAAACAGCTTGCTGGAGTTGTAAATTTAAAGTAAAAGAAGGATTCGGTTGAAACATTGAATTATTGGCAGGGGGAGCGACTGGTTGAGCCGCTAATTTCATCGTTGTAGTTAGCAGGATAGTCGTGGTTAAAGTCGCTAATTTCATCGTTCCGCCCTCTGGTCAACGCATATATAATATAATATTGCCCACCTGCGCGATCGCATCTAACACGCACCCAGGGCATTTAGCGATCGCTGCGATCGTATTCTCAATATCATTTGTATATCTTGGCTTGAGAATTTATTAATTCCTCACCACTTCTCACCCCTCACTCCTCACTCCTCTCTCCTCCCCCCTCTCCACTCTTAAAGTCTAACTAAACCAATTTGGGCTAGTGCTTGTGTTGTAATACCCAAACCAAACAGTGTAATTAACAGCGCACTGACAGCAGGTAAACCACGAAGAAATTTTCCTTGTGTAGGAAAACGATCAAATATTCGCTTACCACCAACAAGTAACAATCCAATTGCGGTTAGTGTAGCTGCAAGTCCTAAACTAAATGCTAAGACGAGCAATAATCCAAACCCTGTACGACCTAGCGCAACAGAACTTAACAGTACAACCAAAGCTGAGGGACAAGGAACCATACCACCAGAAATACCCAAAGCAAGTAAATTACGCCAAGTTACAGGTTCTCCATTAGCCCCTGGTGGTAAGTGTGAGTGGTGATGATGGGTATGTCCGCCATGATGTGCATGATCATGATCGTGAGTATGATCGTGATCGTGAGTATGGTCGTGAGTATGACCGTGATCGTGGTGGTGATGAGGAACATGATCATGCCCATGCTGCTCATGGCTGTGTCTTGATGACAATTTGTTGAGTAGATTAATCTTCGGTAATCTATTCTGTAACAGATTCAAACCAATAATAACGACCAATAAACCAGATATAAAGCTTAACCAAGGATATATTTGCTCTGGCACGATCCACTTAGAAGCGAATAAAGCAACTAAACCTAAAGCAAATACACCCAGAGTATGAGTAATAGTAGTTGTCAACCCCAAAAACACAGCGTGTTGAGGTGTAGCGCGTGATCCTACTAAGTAGGCTCCAACGATAGTTTTACCGTGTCCAGGTGAAACCGCGTGCATTGCGCCCCAAACAAATGACCCCGCGATCGCAATTAAAAAGCTTCCCGCAGGTAGCCAAAATGAGTTCTGCCCTAACGATATTTGCTGGTTTTCTGGGCTAAAAATCACGTTTTGCACCTGTTCATGCTCAAATATCGTCGCCAAGCAACGAGCAGTTGGCACTCCTGGCAAAAACAAATTGTAGTTAATCTTTATTCC
>JBARVL010000251.1:0-2582 GCA_049646245.1 Crinalium sp.
ATATAGATATTGAGTAGGGGATATTTTAATTCAGGATTGTATATTTGCGCGATCGCAGCCACAAGTTCTTGACAACGTTGCCAAAAAGTTTGCCAGTCTTCCCAAATAGGGCGATCGCTTTGTGCTGTTGTTAAGATTTCTTGCAGTGCTACTTCTGCTTTACTAGCAATATCATTTCCCTCTGCTTGCAGTTTTGCATCCCCTGAAGCAGATGCTAAATCTTTACTAACCTGCGCGATTACAGATTCCATCTGATCAACCATAGGTTGAGTCCATTTCACCAGCAACCAACGCCAACCTAAAAAGATGACCGTAAATATACCCCAGATCCAATTAATCCGCCATTCGTGAATTTGTAATCCAGCCGCCACCAACAAAAAACCGATAATTGACGCAACAGGAAGCGCCAACACGATCCACTGCCAAAATTTTAATCGCACCATGATCTTATCTAGCGAAAAAGCCTGTAGACTAATGTGTATGGCTTAATCATATTTTAGAATGATTACTATCAACCTTACTTTGTAAATAGCAATGGAGTTGTTTACCATTGGTCACTCAAATCATTCTCTAGAAGCATTCTTGGCTCTCCTAAAGAAGCACAATATTACTGCTATTGCTGATGTTCGTTCATATCCATACAGCCGATATTTGCCACATTTTAATCAGAAAGAACTGCAAGAAGCTTTAGCCAATGAAAATATTAGTTATGTATTTTTAGGGCGAGAGTTAGGAGCTAGACCTAAGAACCTAGAATGTTATGTAAACGGTAAAGCACTTTATGAAAAAATTGCTGCAACCGCTCAATTTAAGACAGGAATTCAGAGAGTTATTAAAGGAGTTGATAAATATAGGGTATCTCTGATGTGTGCCGAAAAAGATCCGATGACTTGTCACCGATCAATATTGGTATGTCAATACTTGCGGCAATTTAAATTAAGCATCAGTCACATTCTCAAAGACGGCGATTTAGAGTTTCATCACGATTTAGAAAATAGAATGCTTGCCAAGCATGGTTTTACAAAATTTTCCGAAAAGCAGGAAGTAATACAGCTTTCTTTGTTTGAATTTAAACAATTGGATGATTTGCCAACAAAAGAAGAATGCTTGCACAAAGCATACAAAATTCAAGGCGATGAGATCGCTTATGTAGAGAAAGGAAAAATTAGTTATGAGCAAGCAAATTAACTTATTTACAATAGGATTTACTCAAAAGAGCGCCCAAAAATTTTTTGAGACTTTATTAGAAACAGGAGTAAAAAGAATCGTAGATACTCGTTTGAATAATGTTTCTCAGTTAGCTGGTTTTACTAAAAAATCGGATATCCAATACTTTTTGGATAAAATCGGCAAAATCGAGTATATACATATACTAGATCTAGCTCCAACTAAAGACATTCTTGACGAGTACAAAAAAAAGAAGGAGAGTTGGGCAACATACGAACAAAAATTTTTGCAACTGATAGCTGAACGACAAATTGAAAACAAAGTTTCGCCAGAAATGCTCAATAATAGCTGTTTACTGTGTAGTGAAGCAAAGCCCCACTACTGCCACCGTCGCTTAATAGCCGAGTATTTAAGTAAAAAATGGGGAAATATTAATATATGTCATCTGTGAAAAGGATAATTTGTCTGGCAAACTCTTTGAAACTACACGAGCGATGTATTGCTGGAATAGATATCGACACTGGTAGATGGATTCGTCCTGTTTGCGATAGTTTATATCCCGAAGATGGTCGAGTTCCAGAGCAAGTTAGGTTAATTGAAAATAAAGAACCAGAATTATTAGATATTCTAGAAATTCCCCTTTCTGATACCGGAAATGACTTTGGCATTGAAAACGAAAATCTCTCAGTTTTACCTGGTAGTTGGAGGTTTTTAGGAAAAGCACAGGCAAATGAGGTACTTCAGTATTGTAGAAACACCTCGTACATACTTCATAATTCATGGAAGTATGTTACTGTTCCTTACTTACAATCTCTGCCATTTGACAAAAGAAGTAGCCTTCAGCTAGTTCGTGCTGTTCAACTTTCTATAAAGCAGAGAACAACTGCTCAAGGAACTACCAAATGGCGGGGTAGTATTCAAACTATTAACGGAAATAGGCTAGTAGATGCGAGTATTACAGATGCTATATTTGTTCAAAAATTAGAAGCAGGGTATCAGCCCAGGAATAATTGTTTAGTAACTGTCAGTTTAAGTGTTCCTTACCGACCTGATGATTGGGACGGTGAAGATCCCTGTTGGAAGCTAATAGCAGGTGTCATCGAACTATAATGAGAAATTAGACCTCTTGTATAAGTCAATAAAATCTTGGGTTACATCTGCGTCATCTGCGTTCATCTGCGTGCATCTGCGGTTAATTAACCAAAACTATCGATCACCGCTTCATCCCCTTAAACCGTTCTTGCGCCGTCTTAAACGCCTCTTGCATCACAGATTGAATTTTCTGAGGATCGGGTTTTTTACCCCCCATTAAATCACCAAAATAAACACAAGCACCTTCACCTAAAGCCCAAGTATATGCTGCTGCCCAAGAAGCCGCGATCGCACTGCCAAAACCAGGCACAAATTTAACTAAC
>JBARVL010000252.1:0-8827 GCA_049646245.1 Crinalium sp.
TATATTTTCTTGGTATACTTGGGCGCGAATGCCTTGGGTAATCAGAATTTGTGGTAGCAGTTTACTCAAATCCAGCGCCATTTGAGGTTTTTCGAGCAAGGATGCCCCCCAAAGCCTCTGAATCAGATTCAATAGTTCTGGTAACTGTTCTATACCATTGTTGCTTACTGGTTTATTTCCCTCTTCCAGCCTAGCAACTGCATTATCAATTATGGCAAGAGCATCAGCCACATTGTCTAAAAGCACTTTGCTATCAATTCGTAGTACTGGAGTAGGTTGATGTGCTGCAATTGCTGCTTCAGAACTATTTTTCTGGTTGTTTTTGTCGAGTTGCAGTGCTACTTCTAGTCCTAAAAGGACAAACATGAGCAAAATGCCCATCCACACCCCAGGGTCAGTTTTAGTTAAAGAAAATAACGAACCTAAGATCCCCAGGGCAATAAGCGCCTGTAATACTTTGAGAACTAACTTATTAGGGACAGCTTTTATAGCTTGATCAATGATTGGCTGAGGTTCTGAGATTAATTGAATCTCATTAGCTGCACTGAGAGTAGTAATAGACTGTCGCAGCGTATCCATAAATAATGAAGCCAGACGTACTTGAGCTACATTCAGTTGACCCATGTAACTTTTTTCAAGATGATCCAGTCTGTTTTGAACTAGCTTGACTACTTGCTCAGTGCTGGTTGCTTTGTTAAGTTCTGTCTCAAGTTCAGTTTGATATGAGCTAAAAAGTGTTAATAAGCTTGCCATCGGCGATCGCAATATTGATTTGGTATCTTTCTTTAGTTTGGCGTAAAAGTATCAATAAAGCGATCGCCCAAAAGTGATTACTTAATGTATTGAAAATGCTAAGTACATCAACACCGAATAAATCATTAGCGAGAGAAGGAGCAAAAGCTAATTTATACCCATTCAGCATTCTCCAAAATAGTTCCTTCAACGTCCGCCCCTTCAAAGCTGCTAATCCTCAGATCAGCACTGCTCACTGGTCACTGGTAACTGTTGATGAAACTCATCTAGATTTTGCCTTAGCAATTGAAGACATTTCTTGCAATCCTTGACCCCAATTAACACTTTGTACTTTAGTCATTACGCCATTTTTAAGCTGCTTCTTATTGCTTGCTGTAGTTAATTGTTTTGATTTATTAACTTTAGCGATTAATTGCTGTTTTTTAGTGTATTCAGCAATTTTTGTTTGAACGCTAGGGTAAATGCGCGTTCCTTTGGGAATTTGCTTAAGATATTTTAAAGCGCCAGAAAAATCCTTGTTAGCAGCTAACTTATAAGCTTGTTGTAATAAATGAGTTGCTCTAAATTGCTGTTGCTGCTGGTACTCGGCAATTTTTGCTTGTACTTCTGGGTAAATCTTTGCTTGTGGAGGAATTTGTTTGATAGAACGAATAGCACCTGTAAAATCCTTAACAGATGCTTGTGCGTAAGCGAGTTGTAATAAAGGAGTAACGGCGGTATCAATTTTTAGCTGTGCTTGCTGCACCATTGGCTGAATTTTTTGTTGCAAAGAAGCAGTAGGAGGAATTTTTTTAGCTTCAGTCAGTACATCTATCCAACGGTTTTCTTTAAAAGCTTTTTCAATTACTTGAAACTGAGGATTAGTAGTTTTTCCCTTGTCTTGCCATTCTACCGTTGATGCTTGTTTTTCGGGAGAAATGATTGATTGAGCAAGGGCGATCGCATTTTCTAAATCCCCGGCATAATGATCTGCTATAGCGTCGATTAAATTATCTGTTGCGGTATCAGTTTGAGAAATATGAAGTAAGGCATAAGAACCAAATGCGCTCATTACACTATTAAGTGCAAGCATACTAACTCCTACCCTTCTGAAGAAATCAGGAGTGGTGCTACCTGTTAACTGAAGAGGAGTAGTTTGCTCGGATTTATTAGGACTAACTATTGTCATTGTCTTTACTAAATTATATTCACGTAATGCTTGTAATACTTCCTTTGCTGACTGGTAACGGTCTTGAAAGTTATACCGTACCATTTGATTTAAGACGGTTTTTAGCTGATCGCTAATTGATTCTTGGTGCTGCCAAATCAACTCACCACTATTAAGATCTACAGGTAATTTTCGTAGTTCTAATTTTGTAAGTGCTTGAATAGCAATCATCCCTAGTGCATAAATATCACTACAGGGATAAGTTTGACCCATCAGTTGTTCTGGTGAGATATAACCTAATAGGCGCGTACTAACTGGTACATTCATCCGTCGATATGGAGTAGGGGGATGAAGTGGTTGTACTGCACCAAAGTCAATTAAGCATAACCGTTTATCTGAATTGCGTCTAATAATATTGTTTGGCTTAATATCACAATGAATAATTCCCTGGCTGTGAACAAATTCTAATATTTGTAAAAGTTCTTCCAATAATTGGATTACTTGAGTTTCATCCCATTTATATTGTTGGTTGTCCGTTAGTTCCTCACTCAGGGTATTTCCTGCAATCAACTCTTGGGCTAAGTAAAACTGTTGGTTATCTTCAAAGCAACCTAATAATTGAGGAATCTGATCGTGCTTACCCAATTTTTTTAAAGCTATAGCTTCATAAGCAAAGCGCCGCCTCACAATTTGTAAATTATTAGGTTCTTTACTGACAAGCTTAAGTTGCTTAACCACACATTGAGGATGAAGTGGTTTTGAGATATCTTGAGCCAGATAAATTGTTCCAAATGCGCCACGACTGAGGAAGTCATTGATTTGGTAACGCTCGTGGAGTAATTTCCCCAATATGGGATCGCACGTCTCAGTGTTCAAAGCTATCTCCCTATTAGATAGTAGGTGAACAGTAGCGCGGCGATCGCACGTGCGAAATCTCGACATGAATTGCCATATAGCTACTGTCAGGAGGCTAAATTCTCCCCATAATTAACTTCCGCCACTCACTACCACGTCAGGAAGATTTAGGCATTTTCACTGAGGAATTTAATTGATAAATTATGTTACGGTTTCTCGACTACTACTGTCCGATCAAATTCATCTATGCTAATTTCTGCTATTCCAAATTGCTGAATTACCCAAGCATTAGTAGTTAAGTGCATAGTCAAATCAGCTACTCGGTACTGACTGCCCCCTGATGCTAAAGCTGCTGGTAAAAGCAACTGATCTGCTAAATGCACATCAACTGCTGCGCCTGTATTATGAAAATCCATTAATTCTTGACAAGCAATCTCGGCAACTTTATCCGCAGGCAAGCCGACTTTTCCGAACATGGGGCGCAGGTGTGATGAGCTTCTTCCCTCGTTACAGAGTTTTCCAGTTGAGGACTATCTGATTTTCTATCGCCCAATTGAAAAGGGTATTGAGATTGTGCGAATTGTCAGTGGCTACCGCAATTTCGATGCGCTTTTTGAAGACGCTCTAGTACCATCAGATCAATCTCAGGTAGTACTTCTTGAAGATAGTCATGCTTTGCACCTGCATATTGCATGAGCTTGAAATTGGCTTTAATTTTGTGTAGGAAATCTGTAACTTTTTCAGGCGGTATAGCATCTATGACATACCAGTATATACTTTTTAGCAATTGGTATAGCTCGGCTCGGTGTTGAAATTGATAAAGTGACAGATTGTAGAAAGATTTTTCGGAGGTGTTTACAAAAATGCACGCTGTGACTCTGCTGAAAACAGTTTTCACATTGATATCCGTATTAGGTTCAGCCGCTCTAACGAAATGAGTAACTACGCAATAACCTTGCAAATCTCTTTGATAAGACACCACATTTTCAGATATACCTGATGTTCCTTGTGCGATGTACGCTCTAACCTGTTCCCCAGAACATCCACGTAATTGCTTACCAAGGCTATCAATGTATAAACCATCTTTATCTCTAAATTCCATTTTACTCCAAAACCCTGGGGAGGCGTAATCACGCTCTATCCTTCCCATATGTAACTTACCACAGTAATGATTTTGGTCGTTTAATAATATTTTGAAGTGAAACTTATTATTTTCTTGATCAAAAAATATCGAAGTTTCTTCTAAGAAAGATAAGTTAAAATCTGAAAATAAACTTTCGGCAAATTCATGGTGGGAAAATCCAGCCATGTATGTAATGAAATTACTTTCAGATTCAGAAAGTTCTTGTCTACTTGAAAGTGCCTCTCTAAGTAGCTCGGTAGTGGGTTTTCTACACAGAGCTATTAGTTCCGCGAGTTTTTGATTCACAGTTCTATACCTTATCTAAACGTCTCAACAAGTTGGAGCAGTAGGGGTTCAAGAATTCACCATTCTTCGTCTGTGAGGGCTATGCCTTACAATTAATAATTAATATTTTTTTTAATTAAAATATATTTTAACTTTTATTCAATTTGTAATATTAGTAATTCTAAACTTACTTCCTACTAACCGCCCTCCCCATTGACAAGCAGCATCAAGGCAAATTTTCAAAAATAATGTTACTGCACCCTCGTATTGTGACGTTCACCCGCCGTTAACCTAGGGGTATAAGGGGGCTTCCCAGGGCTAAAACAAGGATAATTGCTCTCCTTGAAAACCCCAAGCTTCTGGCTTCACAGGTTGAGTAATCTCTTGACCTCGACCAGCAGAAACGATGAGTCCCACCGCCTGTAACGCTTTATTTAGAATATTAATCGCTGCGTTTTCATCACGATCTAGAATTAAGTTGCATTTAGGGCAACAATGTGTTCTAACTGACAAGGTTTTAGGAACTTTTACCCCACAGCCTGAGCAATTCTGCGATGTGTTATGTGGACTCACTTTCACAATATGAACTCCGCATTTTACCGCCACTGCTTCCAATATTGTTATGAAAAAACTCCACGCAGCATCAAGAATTGATTTTGCTAGTTTACTATTTCTAGCTAAATTTTTAACCTGCAAATCTTCAACAGCAATGAAATCATAATCTTTTACCAATTGATGAGCAGTTTTATAATGAAAATCTTTTCTTTGACGCTGAATACGTTGATGTATTCTAGCAATTTTATTTTGTTGTCTATTGTAACTATTAGATCCTTTTTCTTGACGCGCTAAAAACCTTTGTTGTCTAGCTAAATTACTTTGGGCATATCTATAAATCTGCTGAATTGGTACAATTTCACCATCAGAAGTTGTTAAAAATTCCTTCAATCCAACGTCTACACCAACAACTGTTTTTACCCTATCAATCGGCTTTAAATCTGGAACTGTTTCATCTTCCGCACTGATACAAACATACCAACCATCAGCCTTTCTAACTATAGTTGCTGTTTTTAAAACAAAACCGTCGGGGATAGGACGATGAACAATAACTGGGATTTCACCAATTTTACTTAATTTAAGAATCCCATTATTTAAGTGAGCGCCAGCTTTAGGACAATTGACTCTTGGGAAGGTGAACGACCGCATCTCACCAACTTTCTTAAACTTGGGTCTACCTCCACGTTTTCCAGATTTATCAGGCTTAATCCATCTGTCCCAAGTTTTATCTAATCGCTTAAGGTTTTGTTGTTGGACATCGTGATATATCTCTTTATATTCTGGGAATAATTCTTTGGTTTGTTTCAGGAGTCCAGCCTGAAAATTGTAGTTAGGAAACTGTTCTGGAATTTTTCCAATTGCTTCACTAATTAACGAGCATCTATCAATACTGCTCCTTGTACGACTTAACCAGTCTAAACGTTGACCCAAACAATAATTATAGTGACGACGCAATAATTCTAACCATTGCACCATCACTATTTTTTGTTCTGAATCAGGCTTAATTTTGTACTGGTATGTTAACAGCATTATTCTTAAAAGATGCTATTATAATTATATAATTAAAAATCCGGTAAGCAACGGATGGTTAATCGCAGTTGTTTTTAATAAGCTCGTTTTTTTTAGATATAGCGGATGGTTGATTGCCCATCCGTTATATCTTGAAAACGATAACCTGGGTACTAATTCTTTAAATCATCCGTTGCTACCGCTCAATTTATATATATGTAGCAAGGGGACACCCATTAAATCAGAGATTATAACGGGTGTCCCCTTGCTACATATATTATGGATGAGGTGATCAAGATTTTAATAGCTTAATATGGGGACAATCTGGGAATTAGATTTTTACTCTCGACCAATTATAGACGAGAACCAGAAAAAAATTTGGGAAGTTTTGGTGTGTGAAAGTCCTGTAGACACGCGCCAGTCAGTTGAATCCTTATTTCGCTATGCACAGTACTGTCCGAGTACGCAGGTAAATTCAGTTTCGTTGCAGAATGCCTTAACAGCAGCAATAGAGAAATCAGGGCAGTCTCCGCAAAAAATCCGCTTCTTCCGGCGACAGATGAACAATATGATCGTCAAAGCGTGTACGGATTTAGGAGTTTTAGCGGAACCTAGTCGCCGGACGTATGCCGTGCATCAGTGGTTACGGGAACGGATGCAGGATGTATATCCTAGTCATCCTAATTATCAACCAAGTAATAGCCCCTCGGTGCAATTTGAGGTTCAGCCACCGCAACCGCTACCTGATGCCTTAATTGGTCAAAAGTGGATGTTTGTGTCATTAGACGCATCGGCGTTTGCAGAAATGCACGAGTGGAATATTGGTTTTAGTGAAGCTTTTCCCTTGGAAATGTTGCACTTATCACCCCATACGCGCATTCCAGGGATAATTATTTTATCGCCTAGAGCAATACCTATGGCTGCTTGGATGTCTGGAATTGAACCAGCGATGATTAAATTTTATCCTGCTCCACAGGCAAGATTGCTATTAGAAACTGGTGGTAGTGATAGTTGGTTTTTAGTTAAGCAATTAAACTCAGTTTCTCAAACAGAGGCAGCAGAATTTGAAGCTGCTAAACAACAAGCTAAAGGAGTGCATTTTTTAGCGATTCAGTCAAGTCCTCAATCAGAAGATTTTGCGGGATTTTGGTTATTGCAGGAGTTGTCCTTAACGTGATATATAGCGGTCAGCGTAGAGACGCGAAATTTCGCGTCTCTACATCATGCGCCAATTGTTTACAAGGCTTTCAGCAATTTATTTTGTCCTAACTGCCTTGGCGGTTGCTATAGCAACCACTACTGCCGTTATTAGATTTATTGCTGTGGATCGCAATGCGGGGTTTTTTATCGCAGATGTGAGCAGATAGACGCAGATTACGCAGATGAAATACCAATTGATCGCTGTCAATTGCCTCCTGTTTGTTGCTATAACAGTTAGCAAGTTTGCTAATTTTTAAGTTTAATCGGGCTTGATATTGATCGTGGTGTTGCGAATGTTGAATAGTTGAAAACAAACGCTAAGTGTATTTTTTGTATAATTCATTTCCTCCAACTCAAATCCAAAATCCATGCTCGAATCATCAAGCCAAGAAGATCAAAAGGATATAACGGAACAGTTACTAGAATTAGCTGTGAAGTCAGGGGCGCAAGCAGCAGAGGTGTATCAGTCGCGATCGCACTCTCAACCTGTGTTTTTTGAAGCCAACCGACTCAAGCAACTTGAAAGTATCCAAAGTGAAGGGATGGCGTTGCGGCTATGGCGAGATGGAAAACCAGGTTTGGCGGTAGCTTATGGTCCAGTAGATCCGCAAGCTTTAGTAGATAGAGCGATCGCACTATCATCCCTTAATGAACCTGAAACTATAGAACTAGCCGAAAATAGTAAAGCGATTTATCCTGATTTAGGTGAAGCGGTTCCTGTTGAGCAACTGGTAAAAATGGGGAAAGAAGCGATCGCCCAAGTACGCGACGCTTACCCAGAAGTGCTTTGTACTAGCCAGTGGGAATGCGAAGTTGAAACAACCCGCCTGATTAACAGTTTAGGGCTAGACTGTGGCTACAAAGATACCACCCTCAGCGCCTACATGGGAGCCGAATGGGTGCGCGGAGAAGATTTTTTGAGTGTTGCAGACGGTCAAACTCAACGCGGTTATCTCGAACCGGAACTTATAGTTGATCAAATTTTGCAACGTTTAGAGTGGGCATCAGATAATGTTCCATCGCCTAGTGGTCGCGTTCCGATATTATTTACAGCTAAAGCAGCAGATATGTTGTGGGAAACAATACAAGCTGCTTTAAATGGTAAACGAGTAATTGAGAAAGCATCACCTTGGAGCGATCGCTTAGGTCAATTAGTAACTTCAGAAGCTCTCACCCTGTCTCAACAACCAACCCTTGGTCCTTTTAGTTGCCCTTTTGATGATGAAGGCACAGAAACACGCCCTGTCACCCTGATCCAAAACGGTGTTTTGCAATTATTTTATACCGACCGCACCACTGGTCGCCTCCTTGGTAGTGGCACAACAGGAAATGGGTTTCGTCCTGGTTTAGGTAGCTATCCCACCCCTGGTTTAGTCAACTTAATCATTCAACCTGGATCTGATAGTTTATTAGACTTAATACAACAGATGGATCAAGGGTTGATAGTAGACCAAATGCTAGGTGACAGTGCTGGTATTTCTGGAGACTTTTCCATCAACGTTGAGTTAGGTTTTAGAGTCCAAAAAGGTGAAATTATCGGTCGTGTAAAAGACACAATGGTTAGTGGTAATGTTTACACCGCACTCAAGCAGTTAATAGCAATTGGCAGCGATGCTGAATGGAACGGCCCTTGCTCCACACCATCTCTGATTGTTGAAGGTTTATCTACCACAGGATCAATTAACAATTAACACTTAACAATGAACAATGAGCCGTATTGACTGATAATTAGTAATTAATAATTGATAATTGATAATTGATCAACGCCTTCGGGAATGGTTACTACCAAGAGGACGGCTGGCGATCGCAGAAGCTTGTCTGATTGGTTTAGTATCAGGATTAGCAGCAGTTTTACTCAAGCAAAGTGTTGGATGGTTAGGCTCATGGCGAGTTTATGCTTC
>JBARVL010000253.1:0-1938 GCA_049646245.1 Crinalium sp.
GTGAAGTAGCAACATTAAAGAAAGTTGTTAATATTCCGTTTGATTTTTATAATGATCCGCGATCGCTCTTTGCTCAGAAAAAAGATCAAGAAACCGGATACCGTACGTATACAATGCTTTGCTTACCCCTAGTGAATGATGAGGGGAATTTAGTCGCAGTTGTACAATTACTTAATAAGTTAAAGTCTCCCATTGAGCAGGGAAAACCATTAGCTGAAAAAATTGATTTTCACGGGTTTACAAAAGAAGACGAAACAGTTTTTGCAGAGTTTGCTCCTTCAATTAGATTAATACTAGAAAGCTCCCGCTCATTTTACATGGCGACGCAACAACAACGGGCAGCTTCGGCATTAATGAAGGCAACGCGATCGCTAAGTCAAAGCAGTTTAGACTTAGAAGAAACTCTTAGGAAGGTAATGGATGAAGCCAAAGAGTTGATGAATGCAGATCGCAGCACTCTTTGGCTTTTGGATCGAGAATCTCACGAATTGTGGACAAAAATACCAATTGCGGGCGCTTTAAGAGAATTGCGAATTCCCATTGGTGTAGGGTTTGCAGGTAGAGTTGCTGCAAATGGTGAGCGGGTAATTATTCCTTTTGATTTATACGAACATCAAGGTTCAGAAACTTCTAAGCAAACAGATCAAAAGACAGGATATCGCACTTGTAGTTTATTGTGTATGCCAGTTTTTAATGCTGATGGTGAGTTAATTGGGGTTACACAATTAATTAATAAAAAGAAATCAGGTGAATTTCCTCCCTACGATCCGGCTAATTGGCCACAAGCACCTGAATGTTGGAAGGCGAGTTTTAATCAAAGTGATGAATCCTTCATGGAATCATTTAATATTCAGGCTGGAGTTGCTTTACAAAATGCCAAGTTGTTTGCGACAGTCAAACAACAAGAACAAATGCAGCGCGATATTCTCCGCAGCTTATCAAATGCGGTATTTTCTACTGATAAAGCTGGGAATATTATTGCTGCCAATGAAAGTGCTAAAAAACTTTTAGGCTTAAGCGACGAAGATCGCATAGAAGGTAAATCAATTTGTGAGTTGATCAAGATTAAAGAAGGCGATTTTGCTAAATACTTCAATGCAGCATTAGAAGCAAAAGAGGAGAAGAATCGCCAACAATATTATCCCGATCAAACATTAATTTCTGATGGGGTTGAAGAACATAGCGTTCACCTATCTATTAATTCCATTGCAGATGCAAGCGATCCTACTAACGTTTATGGGGCGTTAGTAGTGATGGATGATATTAGTGATGAGAAGCGCCTCAAGAGTACTATGTATCGCTACATGACTCAGGAATTAGCGGAACAGCTATTGCAAAGTGGTGATGCTAAACTAGGAGGCGATCGCAAAGAAGTTTCTGTCTTGTTCTCAGATATTCGCAGTTACACCACGATAACTGAAAGTATGCCTGCTGAAGATGTAGTGCTGATGCTCAACGAATATTTTGAGTCAATGGTAGATGCAGTATTTAAGCATAAAGGCACGCTAGATAAATATATTGGCGATGCAATTATGGCAGTATTTGGTTCACCTCTACCCCTAGAAGATCATGCTTGGATGGCTGTTTCTACAGCTATTGATATGCGTCATCGTTTAATAGATTTTAATGCTAAACGCACACAAGGTAATCAGGCAATCATCAAAATCGGCATTGGGATTAACTCCGACACTGTAATTAGTGGCAATATTGGCTCTAGTAAACGCATGGAGTTTACCGCCATTGGTGATGGTGTCAATCTTGGTTCTCGCTTAGAAGGGGCGAGTAAGCAATATGGCTGCGATATAGTGATTAGTGAAAGTACTTATACTCCCTGTAGCGATCGCGTTTGGGCTAGGGAACTAGACTTTATTAAAGTTAAAGGTAAAGATCAACCAGTCAGGATTTATGAATTGGTTGGTTTGCGTTCTGAACCAATTT
>JBARVL010000254.1:0-4940 GCA_049646245.1 Crinalium sp.
TCTGCGTCATCTTCCCAATAATCAAAAGTAATTAAGCACTGCACTCCAGAACCTAACCCGATACAGATGCGGGAGTAAGCGGGGCGATGTTCTACGGGGTCAATAAATTTAATTTGCGTCCAAACAATGCGGGCGGTTTGGCGTTTTAATTTAATTATTTCCCCTTGCTCAATAGCATCCCGTGTCTCATCTTTAAGCACCTGTCTTAACAGTGGAACAATCGGAAATTCTGCCCAGTTTCCAGGGGGAAGTAAATTAAAAGAAACTTCTAAACGACAATCATCGTTTGGCGGCTTGTTGTCGAGAAACCGAAACGATTTTTCATCCGGTTCAAAATGCCAATCTTCAGGAACGTCGAAGCGCACTGCACCTCGACCTGCAACAAAGATCCGAGTTCCTGGTTCTGACTTCCAGTTGTGGTCTTCTTTTAGCTCTAGGGTTTCCTTGAGCCATTGGAGATTATGCTTTTTATTTTTAGACATAGGCACTCCACGATTGACCTAATTTCTATTTTGCCGTTTTTATTGCCATTGGTAAAGTGCGATCTCGTCGCCTTCGGCAAAAGAATTCTGCGGTAGGTTGGGTTACAGCTATTTCCTCCTACCAAAGTAATATTACTCCCACTGACACCGATCTCAAGAGAAAGATTTTGTTTCACAAAAGTTTACAAAATTTAGTAAAATAGTTTCATTCACTACTAAGTATTATTTCCTAATTTAATGACTGCGGAACAATTTCCCTGGCTAACCGCGATTATCTTATTACCACTCGTTGCGTCCCTAATCATTCCAGTATTACCGGATAAAGGTGGTAAAACTGTGCGGTGGTATGCCTTGAGCGTAGCAATGGCAGACTTTATATTGATGTGCTATGCCTTTTGGAAGCATTACGACGCAACCAGTGCCACTTTTCAACTCGCAGAAAAGTATGCTTGGCTGCCTAGCATAGGTATAAACTGGGCAGTTTCAGTCGATGGCTTATCTGTCCCACTGGTACTGCTAGCAGGACTGGTAACAACGCTTTCAATCTTTGCCGCATGGCAAGTCGATATGAAGCCTCGCCTGTTCTACTTCCTGATGTTAGTGCTGTATTCTGCACAAATTGGGGTTTTCGTAGCGCAAGACTTAGTGCTACTGTTCATCATGTGGGAAGTAGAGCTAATTCCCGTCTATCTGCTGGTTTCTATCTGGGGCGGTCAGAAGCGCCAGTACGCGGCTACAAAATTCTTGCTCTATACCGCAGCCGCTTCAATATTTATTCTAGTAGCGGCGCTGGGAATGGCATTCTACGGCGACAATATGACCTTTGATATGGCAGAACTTGCCCTCAAGGATTATCCACTTGCTTTAGAATTACCACTTTATGCAGGATTATTGATTGCCTTTGGTGTCAAACTAGCTGTTTTCCCTCTGCATACTTGGCTACCTGATGCTCACGGCGAAGCATCTTCTCCTGTATCAATGGTACTGGCGGGGGTACTTTTGAAGATGGGCGGATATGGGCTTATCCGCTTGAATATGGAAATGCTCCCCCAAGCGCACGTTTACTTTGCTCCACTGATAGCAATGTTGGGCGTGATCAATATTATTTATGGTGGGTTTAACTCTTTTGCTCAGACGAATATGAAGCGTCGCCTAGCATATTCTTCTGTTTCCCACATGGGTTTTGTGTTGCTAGGTATCGCCTCCTTTACTGATTTGGGTATTAGTGGTGCGATGTTGCAGATGATATCGCACGGTTTAATTGCATCAGTGCTATTCTTCCTTGCAGGTGTAACTTATGACCGCACCCATACAATGGCATTGAATGAAATGGGAAATGTTGGTCAGGTGATGCCGAAGGTATTTGCCTTATTTACGATGGGTGCGATGGCATCTTTGGCTCTCCCTGGTATGAGTGGCTTCGCCAGCGAACTCACAGTTTTTCTAGGTGTAACTAACGGCGATATCTATAGCTCGTCGTTCCGTACTGTAACAGTCTTTTTATCCGCAGTGGGAATCATTCTCACACCAATATATCTGCTTTCCATGTTGCGGCAGATATTCTACTCTTCTGGGGTAGTACCTACCTGTGACATTGCACCCGTCTGCGACTTGATGGATTTAGATCTAAAAAATCAAGGAAATCAAGAGGCGGTTTGCTTTGGAACAAACTGTATATTGCCTAGCGATGCTAAGTTTAGTGATGCTAAACCTAGAGAAGTTTTCATTGCTGCTTGCTTCTTAGTACCAATTATTCTTCTCGGCTGTTATCCCAAACTGGCAACGCAGCTATATGATGTGAAAACTGTAGCGGTAAACGCGCACGTTCGCCAATCTTATACTGAGATTGCACAGGGAAATCCCCAGATTTATGCTCAGGGATTTTTGTCTCCCAGAATTGGTAAGTCTGAGGTAGCACCAGTTTTAGGAGTTGTCAAGTAAAACCCCACCCCCTAACCCCCTCCCCGTTGACAGGGAGGGGGAATTTTTATGTTTGATCTTTTTTTAGATGGAGCTAGTTAAGAAGTTTATTTTAATTTAGAGTAGGGCGCAAAGAGCGTAGGCGCAGCCCACCGTAGGTATCGCTCTTTTTTCTTGCCAATATCAATATATAAGTTATTACTGTAGCTTAAAAAGATGTATTATCAAATACACTAATCACCTTTCGGTAAAGTACGTTGAAGCTGTCTTAATTTGAGCAAAAGAATTTTTCTGCGATTTTCCAGCATCAAAATTGCTTCATGTTTCTCAGGATAACGCCATTCAACATACTTAATGAAGTCATCTATTGTACAGGTTCTATTAAATCCTCCATTCCATTGATGAAAATCATCGCTAACCTGCTCTGCAATTGTAATGATATTCTCTGTAGCGTCAGCAAGAAACCAATAATTGTTTTTATCGTATAAATGATGACCAACTAGCTTGATTAGTTGATTTTCATACTTATCACGTGCCACACCTGTAACTTGACAAAATTTATCTTTATTTTTTACGTAGCGAACTGTTTTTTCGACATCTTCTTGTGATGGAGAGGCAATCAGAGAAAGAAACTGTATTACTGGAGGAGCCACTGCTGTAACTCTACTACAATATTCACGTCTTTCTTCTGAACGTAAACTAACAGATAATTCTAAACTTAATTTTTCTAATCCAGACAGTGAATAATAAACTTGATCTTGATTCTCAAAATCTTCATCTATTATCATCGGAGTATCAGATCTCTGGATATCTTGGAATGCTTTTTCTAGTCGAGATTTATTAGTTTTTAATATTTTCATTACATCTTCACGATTGAGCCAGTGGCGTTGCCGTCTCAGTGCTATAGATGAGCTATTTTCATAGACAGAACGCCTAACTGTAGCATCAATTTGATTTATGCGATATCGCTCAAGTAATGCAAAAACTGTATTAATATGAGTTTCATCTACTGCACCATTAACATCTCGATAACTAGCAATAGCTATTGCTCCTTCTTTAGAAAAAATTCTTTTTGGGTATCGCTTATTTACATATCCCTGGATTATAAAGTGTACCCATTCTTTTAGTCTAACTTCTTCATTATCAGTGGAAGTCAAAGCTTCAACTATTAGATCAAAATCTTTTGGATTTAGATTAAAAGCTTCAGCCAGGCTACTTTCTGTAATATAGAAAACTTCTCGATCAAATGACATTGTTAAAATCCTGCACTTATACTTTTATACATCAGATCAAGTCTTTCAAATATTGCCCGATCTCCTGTAGCGGCATTATCAGGATGATAAATTTTAGAGAGTTGATAATATGCTTTCTTGACATCATCCTTGGTGGCAGTTTTAGGCTCTAATCCAAATACTTGCCAAGGCTTGAAATATTTAAATATATCAATTCCATTAATACAACCATATCCTTGTTGATTCTTTTCTTCAGGAAGAATACCGATAAACTTGCGATATAGCATTTGCCATGTTGACTTTAAACGCAAGTCGAGTTTATCCATACCATCGGTTGCCATTCTAAAAGCACCCGATTTCCTCAATTCCTGAGTATTTTGAACAGTGAAGCGATTGTAAATTGCTTGCTTTAGCTCATTGATTTTTAACGATTTGTTTGTTACTTTATTTTTTAGTTTGGAAGTTTCAATAATCAAATAAGCAAATTCTTCCAAGAGTTTGGCATCAACCTGATTAACCCTTGAAAGACGCAAAATTTCTTCTTGTACTTGTTGATTCAGAACCAGTGGAGCCATCTGGTGTATAGCTAATTTTTTGTTTAATTATACCTTAATTACAAATTTTAGGTTGGGATGGAGATAGGAAAACCCAAGCTCCAATTCATCTGTCTGCGGATGGATAGTCAAAATACTGCTTTGACAGCTAATTTTTTCTAAGCTACGAAAAATCTTAACGACAGGACTTACGCATAAAAAAAAGTGACCAAGATGGTAACACTACATACAGGGTAAATTAACTTTAGCCAACCACAAATGTAGTGCGGGCATCTTGCCCGCGTGGGGTTTGGCGTAAGTCCTGAACTATTCAATTTAAAAGCAGCAGAGATACTTTAATGGTTGCAACTCCTCCATCTCAACGTTCCGCCGATCAATACGAAGTTACAAACGCTCAAGAAAAAATTGATTCTCTTGTCTCAGAACAAAAGCAAGATAATGAAATTGATTTAGAGTTTCTCTACACGCGGGATATTGAATTTAGACAAGAAACTATCTATTTCTTGGTAGTCGATCGCTTCTTTGATGGTAATCTGGAAAATAGTGAAGGACCTAACCCAGAATTGTACGATCCAGAAGGTCAAGATTGGGGTAAATACTGGGGCGGTGATTTACAGGGAATTATTAATAAGCTGGATTATTTGAAAAATTTGGGAGTAACTGCAATTTGGTTGACTCCCTTATTTGAACAGGTAGAAGCTTTATTTCTAGATCAAGCAGCTATTCACGGTTACTGGACTAAAGATTTTAAG
>JBARVL010000255.1:0-14123 GCA_049646245.1 Crinalium sp.
ATAGCACCCCCGTACAGCAACAGTTTTTCTGTTAGCGTCGTTTTACCTGCGTCGGGGTGAGAAATAATTGCAAAATTGCGGCGGCGTTCAACTGCTGCCTCTAAATCAGTCTCAAGTTCAGTAGACATTAAAAAAACTTTAGGGTTCAACCCAAATTATATTTAGATTCAGGGCTATCCGGTAGCATTTCGGATTTATATTAGGTTGAAATTACTAACATAATCTGTACGGAAAGCCTCATGGAGGGAGTTTAATTCTACCTGCGATCGCGTGTTAGAGTCGAGACAAGTATAAAGAATTTACTCAAACAGGGGGTTTGGATGTACGACCCAGATAAACGCAAGTTATTATCAGCACTGTCTCACGGCTCGATCTTTTTTAGTCTTCTCGGTGTATCAATTGCTATACCGATTGTAATGTTGTTTGTCTCTGATGATCCCGTTGTCAAAGAAAATGCCAAAGAAGCACTTAACTTTCACTTGAATGTTTGGCTTTACGGAATTATCTTTTGGGTGTTGACCTTCGTATTAATTGGTTTCTTGTTGTTGGGTATCTTACAACTTGTCAACGTTGTTTTGCCAATTATGGCAATTCTTCACTCTTTAAGTACTACAGACCAGCCTTATCGCTACCCCTTCATTTTTCGCCTCTTGTAAGTTTCAATTATTTACGACAAAGGCAATAAATTCAAGGAAATTTCACTTAACTGTATTCAATCAAGGGGTTTGCCTTTATTGGCAAAAACCCCAAATTAAACTAACTTCGCCAGCGCAACACTTGTTCCTTCACAGGGTTAACAAAAGGTCTACCTTCAGTAGTTGCGCGGGCGAATTCTGTTTTTAATTGATAGTACCATCGTGCTTGGGTATCAGCATCTTTAATTAGCATCAAGCTGGGGTTGTATTGCAAACCAATCTGCTGCTTAATCACTACCTGACGATCTTGATCTAAAAAGTTTCTTGCTAGTGGTTGTATAAAAGGCTTGAGCAAATTTAACCAAGGCGTATGCCAATACAACATTGTATGTACTTCTGTCTCCGTTTCCGAGATAGGAGTTACCGCCGTCAGATTACATACATTATGCTTACCAACAATTAAATGTTCAATACGAACCCCTGGTAAATAAAAGGCAATTTCTGTTTCCGGTTCACCACCACCGAAAATGCGATAAGCACGAGGTACGGCGGGAATTTTGTGCCGTCGCATGGTAAAACCATAGGGTGAGGGATCGAAAGTTTTAATTTCTTCGACTAAAGGTCGATTTAACTGCCACCACCAAGCGCGATGCACATAAGGTGAGTGTGCAGGGTCCATTAGACCAACAACTGCATGATCAACAAAGCAGGGAAAGTGCAGTCTTTGCAGCAAATTATAAGTGCGATCGCCAAAATAAGGAACTTGTGGAATCTCCATTTCTGGCGTAGGCGGATCAACCTTATCCTTATCCGCCATATAAATCCAAATATTGCCCTGCAATTCCCGCACCGGATATTGCTTAACGCGGAAGCGGCTAAAATCGAGTTCTTGATCTTCTACTAAAGCCGGAATATCAGTACAGCGTCCATTGCTATCAAAGCGCCAGCCGTGATAACAGCACTCTACCTCATTACCATCGAATCTACCGCAACTTAACGGCACAGCCCGATGAGGGCAGATATCGCGCAGGGCAAATACTTTACCTTCACGAGTGCGGGCTAGTAATACTGGTTCGCCCAGAAATTTTTTAGCAACCATCGCCCCAGGTTTCAGTTGCTCACCTGGTAGCGCGTAATACCAAATATTGCGTAAAAAGAAATTTTTGTTGTCCGTCACAGTTGCCAGATCAATTATCAATTATCAATTATCAATTATTAATGACCAATCAGCAATGACCGATGACCAATGACCACGAAAAGGTTAAAATCCTAGTTTGACCTATCAAACTTTTGTAACCCGTCCGATGGCAGAAACACTCTTGTTTAATGCTCTCCGCGAAGCTATTGATGAAGAGATGGCTCGCGATTCCTCTGTATTTGTGCTTGGTGAAGATGTAGGTCAGTATGGCGGCTCTTACAAGGTCACTAAAGACCTCTACAACAAATACGGTGAATTCCGAGTTCTCGACACTCCAATTGCTGAAAACAGCTTTACTGGTATGGCAGTTGGCGCTGCCATGACGGGTCTGCGTCCGATTGTTGAAGGCATGAATATGGGCTTTTTGCTACTTGCTTTCAACCAAATTTCTAATAATGCTGGGATGCTGCGCTATACTTCTGGCGGTAACTTCAAGATTCCCATCGTAATTCGTGGTCCTGGTGGTGTTGGTCGTCAACTAGGTGCAGAACACTCCCAACGCTTAGAAGCTTACTTCCAAGCAGTTCCTGGGATTAAAATTGTTGCTTGCTCAACACCTTATAACGCTAAAGGTCTGCTGAAATCTGCTATCCGTGATGATAATCCAGTACTGTTTTTTGAACACGTGCTGCTATATAACCTGAAAGAAAATCTCCCAGACGAAGAATATTACCTACCTTTGGACAAAGCTGAAATTGTGCGTCCTGGTAAAGATGTCACAATTTTGACCTACTCACGGATGCGTCATCATGTGATGCAAGCAGTACCAGGTTTAATTAAAGAAGGTTTCGATCCCGAAGTAATTGACCTAATCTCCCTGAAACCTCTAGATTTAGAGACAATTGGCGCTTCTATTAAGAAAACCCATCGGGTGATTATTGTGGAAGAGTGTATGAAAACTGGCGGTATTGCAGCAGAATTAATTGCTTCAATTAACGATCGCTTTTTTGATGAACTCGATGCACCTGTGCTGAGACTATCTTCACAAGATATTCCCACACCCTACAACGGGACTTTAGAACGCTTAACAATTGTACAACCAGCACAAATTGTGGAAGCAGTGCAAAAGATGATGGCATTGCAAGTTTAGCTATCAGCAATTAGCGGTTAGCAGTTAGCCGAAGAGCGAGAATGTAGATTACTATTGATTGCTGATCATGTGAAATACCATCATCCTTCTAAAAGCTAAAAGCTAATCGCTAAGAAAACTGATTATAAAAGAGTAGGTTGAAAACTCTAATTCTTGGACGCGCCATTGATGAAAACCACTATGCAGTCTTCAGGCTGCCTAGATTCTGATATAGTAATTAACGTGGAGTGCGATTCGATGTCGCACAAATGGAGTGGTTTCCCTCAACAAGAAACCCTGGCTAGTGTCCAAGTCAGTACCCGCCCGAAGGAGCGTTCTTGGTAACAGGAATGTTTCAGAGCTAGAGGGTTAATTGTACCTGAAACCAGTCACAACTAGAGACTTAAGGTTAGGGGCTAGGGTAAGAACCATAAGGTTAACGCAAGTGAATTCCTGATGAGGCTTCGTTAAATAAGACCGTCGCAATCTAGTTTGGCGGTAATGGGCTTAGGTAGTTATTCTTCACGTATGACTACGATGAGATATTCATCCTCTCTTTGGATATTTCGGACACCATATAGCCTCGGAGTATAGGGAAAACCTAAGTGATTTCGCAGTCTCCATTGTGTGAAACGAAGTAACCCCAATGGGGTCTAAAGGCTATCTATCCATGTCTTTAGTAAGAATACCGTAAGGAATCCCAATTCCCCAGTGGGATAAGGATGTGTCAAAAAGCGAATGGGGTCAACCGAAAGGTAAGGGGAATAAATAACCCGACTCATAAAAGTACATACCTAATCCGAAAGGAAAGCTGACGTGACACAGGTAAATCTCCTGAAATTTCCAGCAAGATGACCGAACTCAAAAGGAAAAGTTAGATGCACCCATTAGGGAAAGCAAACGTAACTGAGAGAAAGACTGATACGAACTGGAACCAAATCAATTGGAAGAAAGTTTATGCAGTAATTAGGAATTTGAGGCGAAGAATATTCAGGGCAACTGTTCAAGGCGATATCAAGAGGTTACGGAACCTCCAAAGGTTGATGTTAAAAAGTTACTCTAATATCCTCGAATCTGTGAGAAGAGTGACTCAAATCAACCAAGGGAAAAATACGCCAGGAGTCGATAAACTACTGGTCAAAACTCCCGCAGCCAGGGGAATATTAGCGGATATACTAACCAAATTCATCCCCTGGAAACCATATCCGACCAAAAGGGTATACATACCAAAACAAAACGGCAAGAAACGCCCCCTTGGTATTCCGTCAATCATAGATAGATGCTTACAGGCGATTGTTAAAAACGCATTAGAACCCCAATGGGAAGCCAAATTTGAAGGCATCAGCTATGGTTTTAGACCAGGCAGAGGCGCTCACGATGCGATTGGGAAAATCTACGCTATCTGTAGACCAAACAAGAACAAGAAGTGGGTTGTCGATGCTGATATCAAGGGATGTTTCGATAACATTAGCCATGAACATCTGACCAAAACCATTGGCAATTTTCCCGCGAGGAAGCTTATATCCGAATGGTTAAAAGCAGGAACAATGGAAGGAGGAACATACCAAGAAACAACAGCCGGAACTCCTCAAGGTGGAATCATTAGCCCCCTTTTGGCTAACATCGCTCTGCACGGTATGGAAGAAGCCATAGGTGTTAAATATGACAATCGAGGCGCTTCCATTGGCAAGAGAATGATAGTCAGATACGCTGATGATTTTGTAGTCTTCTGTGAAAGCAATGAAGATGCTCAAAAAGTCCAAGACATCCTAAAGAATTGGCTCAAAGATAGAGGACTAGAACTCTCACAGGAGAAAACAAAAATAGTTCATCTATCAGAAGGCTTCGACTTCTTAGGTTTTAATATACGACACTACAGTGTCAGTAACACAAAAACTGGGTTGAAATTGCTAATAAAACCAAGCAAGCAATCCCTCAAAAAAGTCAAGGAAAAACTAAAGGAGATTTGGCTTAAACATAATGGGGAGCTAGAAACCCTCATAATTAACCTTAATAACACCATAAGGGGGTGGTCGAATTACTTCCGCATTGCAGTATCCAGTGAGTCTTTTCGCCGTTTAGATAGCTGGATGTACATAAGACAGAGTAGATACGTGAAAAGAATGCACCCTAATAAGAGTGTAAACTGGACGTATGAAAAGTACTTTGGGAAATTTAACCCCCTAAGAGAAAGCAAATGGGATTTTGGTAACAAATTAACAGGAACTTATCTGTTAAAATTCTCATGGACAGAGATACAGAGACACACGCTTGTTAAGGGCAGGGCATCGAAAGACGACCCTAGCCTGAAAGATTACTGGGAAAAAAGGGAAAAGGAAAAAACAAAAAACTTACCCCCTAGTTTTCAAAAAATAGCAAAGAAACAGAAACACAAGTGTCCAGTATGTCTCGAATCAATCAACAATGGTGAAGAAACACACATTCACCATATAAAACCAAAATCCCAAGGAGGTAGCAATTCCTACGACAACCTCCAACTCTTACACTACTACTGTCACGCCCTGATACACAGTCGGAGATAATAGCCAGAAGTAGATGTAAAACATCGAAAAAGGTACGCCAAAAACATTGCCTGGTGATTTGCTTGAGCCGGATGCTCTGAAAGTTGCAAGTCCGGTTCTTAGGGGGGAAAGGGGCAGCAATGCCCTTACCTACCCGACAGGGTAATCAACCACTTAAAAAACCCGATTGCTGCCTAAGTGAGCAGACGCTGTACCTTGACAACTCAATCATGGGTTCTACTTTGTTGTTCTAGTCGCTCGACTTAATAGTTGAGCAGCCTGAAAGTAGGTAAAAGATTCGCAGTAACTAGACGAATAGCATTAAACTAAAACAAAATTTGGCTTTAAGCCAACTACCCCAGGGCATGGGGAAAGTTAACGCTTCAGGAGAGAACCACCTCTACTTAAATTACCGCAAGGAGCTTTAAGCAAGTGGACTCGTTGAATGAAGAATCCCTGTGGCAGAGCGCCCAGGGAGTGTCAACATAACTATTTGTCGCGACGGGTTGTTGGAATGCAAAAACAGCGCTCAGTATTAGCCCTGATTCTAGTACTTGTGATTGCAGCAATCACA
Source organism: Crinalium sp. (assembly GCA_049646245.1). Lineage (GTDB taxonomy): Bacteria > Cyanobacteriota > Cyanobacteriia > Cyanobacteriales > PCC-9333 > Crinalium. The sequence continues at coordinate 5,999 of JBARVL010000255.1, forward strand.
GTACTGGTGCGTGTACCTATCCGCTTAGGGTTAGACCTTCAGGGTGGTTCACAGCTAACTATTCAGGTAAAAACTACACAAGAAGTTAAAGAAATAAAACCAGAGGACTTAGAAGCAGTTCTCAGGGTAGTAGAAAATCGGATTAACGGTTTGGGTGTTTCGGAACCACTGGTACAAACTGTAGGTAATGACCAAATTGTGGTGCAATTACCAGGTGTGAGTGATCCAGAACAAGCGGAACGGGTACTGGGTGGCACAGCACAGCTAGATTTCCGTGAACAAAAGCCAGGAACAGAGACGCAGTTGCCGATTGAATTACAGGTGCGGCAGCAACTTTTAGCCAAACAGGAAGAGTTAAGAAAGAGTGGTGATAAAGAAGCGATCGCCAAAAATCAAGCATCTCTCAACAATAGTAATGAAGCGATCGGTAAACTGTTTACAAAAACTGGTTTAGCTGGAAAAAACCTCAAAGATGCTCGCCCCGAACCTTTACCAAATGGTCAAAACTGGAATGTAGCTATCCGCTTTGATGCTGAAGGTGGCGAACTATTTGCCAAGCTGACGAAAAATTTAGCTGGTACTGGGCGCAGTATTGGTATTTTCTTAGATGAAGCTCCCGTTAGTACTCCTGTTGTTGGTGTTGAGTTCGCTCAAACTGGTATTACTGGCGGTTCAGCAGTAATTACAGGTAACTTTACAACCCAAACTGCCAACGACTTAGCAGTGCAACTGCGAGGCGGCGCTTTACCTGTACCAGTAGAAATTATCGAAAACCGCACTGTAGGAGCCACATTAGGGCGAGATAGTATCCAAAGAAGCATCTACGCGGGTGGCGGTGGTCTGCTATTCGTGTTGGTCTTCATGGGTGTATACTATCGGCTACCTGGTTTGATAGCTGATGTGTCGCTACTGATTTATTCAGTCTTAACATTAGCTGCATTTGCACTATTGGGTGTAACCTTAACCTTGCCTGGAATTGCTGGTTTCATCCTCAGTATTGGTATGGCTGTAGATGCCAACGTGCTGATATTTGAGCGCACACGCGAAGAATTAAGAGCAGGAAAAACATTATACCGCTCTGTTGAATCTGGTTTTTTCAGAGCTTTTTCTAGCATTTTAGATGGTAACGTTACTACAGTTATTGCTTGTGGGGCGTTATTTTGGCTAGGGTCTGGTTTAGTAAAAGGCTTTGCACTAACACTCGCACTAGGAGTGTTAGTAAGTATGTTTACTGCCCTTACTTGCAGTCGTACTTTTATGCTATTGCTAGTACTCGGTTTTCCAGAATTGCGCCAAAAACCACAACTATTTGCTCCTGGTGTAACGGCTTCAGCAAAATAGCGATCCTTCAGTTAGCTATTAGCTATTAGCTATTTAATAAATAAAACATTAGTAGCTTGCTTTAAAATAATGGTTTATTGAAGGCTAATGGCTGAACCCTGATTGCTAAGGCGGGATTTTGAATAAAATTCCCTATTAGTTGGATAATCAAATTAATCTGATTTTTTGTTTTTGCTAACAGCTAAAAGCTAATAGCTAACAGCTTCAAATTATGAAACTTAATGTAATCAAACAGCGTAATTTGTGGTGGGCAATTTCTGTCGCCATAATTATTAGTGGTTTAATTTCAATGCTCATTTCCTGGCAACAGCTAGGAGCGCCTTTGCGTCCGAGTTTGGATTTTGTGGGTGGTACACGCTTACAGTACGAATTAGATTGCTCCAAACCTGGTAACTGTGACAAACCGATTAATGTCGCCTTAGTACGGGATGTATTATCAGAGCAAGGTTTAGCTAACAGCACTATCCAAGTTGTCGGTCAAGACCAAAAAGCTATATCAATTCGTACAAAAAATTTAAATGTTGAGGAACGCACGAATTTAGAAAAAGCTTTAACAGAAAAAATTGGAGTATTTGATCCTCAAAAAACACAGAATGATACTGTTGGTCCAACCTTGGGTAAACAGCTATTTACTTCTGGGCTATTGGCGATCATCGTCTCATTCCTTGGCATCCTCATCTATCTCACGTTTCGCTTCCAATTAGACTACGCTTTTTTCGCGTTTGTGGCTTTATTCCACGATGTCTTCATTACTTTGGGAATTTTCTCAATTTTGGGCTTAGTACAAGGCGTAGAAGTAGATAGCTTATTTGTTGTTGCCATCTTAACAATTATCGGCTTCTCAGTTAACGATACAGTAGTTATTTATGACCGAGTGCGCGAAGTGATTAGCCTACATCCAGAGCAGCATATTAACCAAGTTGTGGATGATGCAGTTAATCAAACCTTGACGCGATCGATCAATACAACTTTGACTGTATTGCTAACGCTGGCAGCGCTCTTCTTCTTTGGTGGTGAAACATTAAAATATTTTGCGTTAGCTTTGATAATTGGATTTGGTGCGGGTGCTTATTCTAGTATTTTCATTGCTAGTACTTTATTAGCATGGTGGAGAGAACGTAGTGGCAATGCTCGCCAATCCATTACCAAATCTCCAGTTTCTGATGAGGTATAAAAAGTTAGCGGTTGCAAAGTGCGGAAAACGCAGTTGAATGGAACAGCCTGAAGATCAAATCACTGAAATAACTGAAATAGAACCGACCGATTTTGATCCTACATTTAAGGATCAAGTACACAGGTTATACCGCCTAACTTTCTATGGCAGGTGGTTAGTTGTTGGTATCTTGTGGCTAAGTGTCGGTTCTGTAAGTTTATGGGGATTACGCTATCCCCTTAGTCTCATGCGAGAATATTTTACTTGGGCGGCTGTACGATATGGAATTGAATTTAACTTTTTGCCTGCATTAGGTTTAACTCTTTGTATTGCTACGACTCTGGCTGTTTTAATTTGGCATACTCGTAATGTTTTATTTGGATTGCCACAGCAGGAACGACAACGATTAGAACAGCAAGTATATAGAATACGCCAGCAGGGAAGCAGCCATCCTCTGTGGAAGTGGGTTTGTAATTCACCCCCACTAGAGGCAAAGCGTGAATAGCTTACAGGTAGCCTAGAATTGATACTGGCTCCTGATTCTGAGTTCTTCAAGTATGTTTGTGTTGGGTTGCGCTGCGCTTAACCCAACCTACAAATCATAACCAAGAGAGAGCGATCGCTTAAAAAGTACTGAAAGACGCGATCGCATCTTTCATTCTGGCAATTACCTCATCCACAGCTATACTCCCCAATTCTCCAGAAGCACGAGTCCGAATGCTAACGCTATTCGTCTCAACTTCCTTCCCTCCTACAATTCCCATCACCGGAATTTTATCCTTCTCAGCATTGCGAATTAATTTACCCAGTCGCTCATTACTCACATCTGCCTCAGCGCGAATACCTAGCAATTGCATCTTCTGAGCCACCTCTTGAGCAAAAGGTAGAAAGTCATTACTAACAGGTAATAACCTCGCTTGCACAGGCGCTACCCACAACGGAAAGTCCCCAGCATACTCCTCAATTAAAATCCCAATTAACCGTTCTAAAGAACCAAAAGGAGCGCGGTGAATCATTACCGGACGCTTACGAGTACCATCCTCAGCAACGTATTCCAAATCAAATCTTTCTGGCAAATTGTAATCTACCTGCACAGTACCTAATTGCCACTCCCGCTCTAAAGCATCACGGAAGATAAAATCTAATTTTGGACCATAAAATGCCGCCTCACCAATGCCTTCAAAATGCTCCATCCCTAGCTTTTCTACAGCGCGACGGATTGCACCTTGAGATTTTTCCCAAGCTTCATCAGAACCAATATATTTATCAGAATTAGGGTCGCGGAAACTTAAACGCGCTTTAAAATTTGTCAGTTGTAAACTCTTAAACACTGACAGAATCAAATCTACAACATTGAGGAATTCCTCATCTAGTTGTTCTGGAGTAACAAATAAGTGGGAATCATCCACCGTAAAGCCACGCACCCGCGTTAGTCCGCCTAACTCTCCTGATTGCTCATAGCGGTAAACTGTACCAAATTCAGCCAAACGCATCGGCAAATTGCGGTAAGAACGCAATTCATTTTTATAAATTTGGATATGGAAAGGACAGTTCATCGGCTTCATCACAAAACCTTGCTCTAAAGCCGCCGCTTCCTCATCTTCAGCCATCAAAGGAAACATATCCTCTTTATATTTCTGCCAGTGTCCAGAAGTTTTAAATAAATCTACTCTGGCAATGTGCGGCGTAACTACTGGTTGATAGCCACGTTTGAGTTGTTCTTGCTTTAGGAAATCTTCTAAAGTTGAACGCAACACCGTTCCCTTTGGTGTCCATAAAGGCAAACCAGGTCCTACCAAGTCAGTAAAGATAAATAACCCTAGTTCTTTTCCTAAACGGCGATGGTCACGTCTCAGTGCTTCTTCTTTACGCCGCTTATATTCGGCTAATTGCTCTGGCGTTTCCCATGCTGTACCGTAAATTCTCTGTAACTGCGCCTTGGTTTCATCCCCACGCCAATAAGCCCCCGCCACACTTTCTAATTCAATGGCTTTCGGGTGCAAATCGCCAGTATTTTCGATATGGGGGCCAGCACACAAATCCCACCATTGCTCACCCAGATGATAAATGGTGATCGGTTCAGATAGCCCTGCTAATATTTCTAGTTTGTAAGGCTCATTAATTTCCTTAATCCGCTTTTCTGCTTCCTCACGGGTGACTTCTTCCCGAATCACAGGCAGTTTGCGGTTGATGATTTTGATCATCTCTTTTTGGATTGCCTTCAAGTCTTTCTCGGTAAAAGGCTCTGGATGATCGAAGTCATAATAAAAACCATAATCAATCCAAGGTCCGATGGTGACTTGCGCTTTGGGAAACAGCTTTTGCACCGCCATCGCCATGACATGACTAGCTGTGTGGCGAATTTTTTGCAATTGTTCTGATTCGCTGGTGCGGGGCAGATGGATTTTCTGTTGCTGTTCGGTCAAATCTTTAACTTCTGAAGCGGACATCGGCTTTTCAGGATTATTATCTAGTTTTTCCATTTTAAGGGTGAGAAGTCAGGGCTGTTAGCGTAACGCCTTAAAAACCTCAGCCTATAGGTTCTTTCCTTGAACGAAAAAGTTAATTTTATTAAAGTTATTGTCAAAAAACATTACGGAATGTAAAAAAAGTTAAGATAAGCAGATATATCAAGATTAAATTTAAGATAAATGGAAAATTTGCCTCCTCATGAACAAGAATTGCTGAAAACCTTACTAAAACCATTGTTAGAGGATTTTCAATATTGGTTTGGGCGATCGCGCTCTTTCTTAGAAACTGAACGAATTTCCTTTTTAACCACCGAGCGGCAATCTGAGCTTTTAGCACGGGTAAAGCAAGCACAGCAAGAGGTTCAGACCGCCCAGATGCTATTTCAAGCGACAGATGGTCAAGTGGGAATTGAATCTGCTACTCTCATGCCTTGGCATCATTTAGTTACTGAATGCTGGCAGATAGCTATGCAGTGGCGCACCACTAATGGGTCGCTTGGGTGACAGAGGGCTTTAATATACAAGAATAAGGAATAATTAAGTTAAGGGTAATCTCGTCAGTAACCCCAGGCAAATGCAATATTTAACTAGAAGCATTATTAGGACGAATTGTCAAGCTTAAATTCAAAAACCTTTAATAATCACAGTAAGTTTCAGTATTAAATCAGGCTGATGCGACTTCTGTAGTAACAACTAACAAATACCTAATCGCATGGAGGAAAATATGATGTTACATATACTATACCTTGTGGCTTTTACTGTACTGGCGGTGATAGCGATCGCTAACTTAATCCGTAGCTTAATTGTATTGAGTAGAGATTCTCAACGCAGCTACTCACCAAGGGGGATGTCGGCGGCGGATGGCTCAGGATTCGGTGCTTCTAGATTTAGATCTGTACCACATCCAGAATTGCTTGATGATACAGGTAATATCATTAATGAACCCTTATTAGTCATGCGTTCCATTAATGTAGAAGATGCGCGTGAACAGTTGGATGCTTTATTCAAGTCATCTCCAGGCAATAAGGAAACCGAAGAAGAATAATCTGCGAGCGTAATTTGATCTAAAAAATCACACCATCTCGGACATTAAGTAGCTTCAGATCTCCGATGCAACGGCATACGGCAGTTAAAACTGCCGTTGAATTGAGATAAATTGTTAATGTTTTCTCATATTGATTATTCTCTGAATAAACTTTATTTAGTTCTGTATTTTGAAGCTTAGGTTAGTTAAACTATCAGCTTATAGAATATTTCTTTCCATCAGCAATATATCAGTGTATTGCTAAGTGCGAATGGCATATCCTAAGAGAGGTTATGGTCTATTCCCGAAGGTGGTATTCTCCACTGTAGTGTGTTGTGTGTGGAGTCTTTTTAATCTATGGTTACATCTCCTATTAGAATTCAGCCAGTTAGTATTTCAGAAACAACAGTGAAAATATTGGAATCTGCCCAAACTACCAAACAGACAAATATAAGTTCTAGTTTAAATACAATTGTTTTGCCACCAACTCCCTTATTTGGCACAGATGGAATTAGGGGCAGAGTAGGGGATTTGTTGTGTGCTGATTTAGCAGTGCAGGTGGGTTTTTGGGCAGGTCAAGTACTACGCCAGTCTGTAACAACACCAGGTCCAGTAATTTTAGGGCAGGACTCTAGAAACTCTAGCGATATGTTAGCGATGGCGTTATCTGCTGGATTGACATCTGCTGGGCTAGAAGTGTGGAATTTAGGGTTATGCCCAACCCCTTGTGTGGCATATCTTACTGGGGTTACTAATGCGATTGGCGGTGTGATGATTTCAGCTAGTCACAACCCACCAGAAGATAATGGCATTAAGTTTTTTGGTGCTGATGGCATGAAGCTATCAGTAGCTTTACAACAGCAAATTGAAGCTGGTTTAAGAGGTACTAATAGCATTACTTGTTTTACTGGAGTTTGGGGTAAGCACTACCATAGACCAGAGTTAATTGCAGATTATGCTGACTCATTAAAACGTCCACTACCAGCACTTGATTTGCGAGGAATGCGGGTTGTTTTAGATTTGGCTTGGGGGGCTTCAGTAAAGCTAGCGCCACAAGTATTTGCGGCAATGGGTGCAGAGGTAATTTGTTTACACAATCAAGCAGATGGCGATCGCATTAATGTTAATTGTGGATCTACCCATCTGGGTGCATTAAAGCAAGCTATCCGATCACATTCGGCGGATTTAGGCTTTGCATTTGATGGCGACGCTGACCGAGTGATGGCGATGGATGCCCAAGGTAGAGTAGTTGATGGTGACTACATTCTCTATTTCTGGGGTAAAGCTTTACGGGAGAAAAATCAGTTACCCGAAGATTTGATTATTGCTACTGTAATGGCAAACTTGGGTTTTGAGCGTGCTTGGCAGCAACTAGGAGGAAAGCTAGTTAGAACTGCTGTAGGGGATCAATATGTGCAGGCAGAAATGTTACGCACTGGTGCTATGCTAGGCGGCGAACAATCGGGACATATCCTTTGCAGACACTTCACTTTTACAGGTGATGGCTTGCTAACGGCGTTACATATAGCAGCTTCAGTGCATAATACTGGTTTATCTTTAGCAGATATGGTGGATCAAAGTTTCCAGACTTATCCACAGATCCTCAAAAACGTCCGTGTAGAAGATCGCGATCGCCGGATCAACTGGAAAAATTGTGATGGGATAATGAATGCGATCGCCCAAGCAGAAACGGCAATGGGAGATCAAGGACGTATTTTAGTGAGAGCATCTGGGACAGAACCCCTAGTGCGCGTGATGGTAGAAGCGGCTGACGCAGAACTCACTCAATATTGGGCTTCACAGTTAGCTTTGGTTGTACAGCAACATTTGCAATAAGTAATTGACACTCCCTGTCTTTTTAGATACAGGGAGTATCAACTACTTATATAACTGGAGTGCGATCGCCCTCCAAACTCTCCAAGTATGTAAAAAAATCCTGGCAACGGATGATTTAACGGATGTAACGGATGATGCGATCGCCAACTAACTAAATCCTTCCCCTAACCAATAACCCATCCGTTACATCTTAAGACAAGAAAAACATCGCAGGATCAAATCATCCGTTGCCTAGATTGCTGCATGACCTAAAGCTAAACCAGCAACCAGCATTCCTAATACTAAAAACGGTTGGGCGCT
>JBARVL010000256.1:0-5576 GCA_049646245.1 Crinalium sp.
GAATCGCTCAGTTAATGTAGAACAACGAGCAGTAAACCAAACCCAGTGGATACTAGACTGTAAAATTCCAAATGAATAATCATCAGCTAAAGTAAATACTTGTAGAGCGTCGCTAGGACGGATATCAGAACTAATAAATTCAAATACTGGTCTTTTAGTTACTCGGCTACAAACAATATAACGAGGTAGTGATTCAATTTTTTGAATCATTTCAGCACGATCCCTCCAATATTTCCACCAACGACGGAAATGTGTTTGTCGGGAACCTGTTTCTTTGCCAGTTTTCCTTCTTTCTTCTTCAGCATTAGCCTGTATTGCAGGCATCACATACTTTTGAAGATGAGCAAATGCTTGAGCATATTTTCTAGCTGAAGACAAATCGGAACATTTATTTAAGTCGATAGCGTAGCGAGATGCCAGACCTTGTGGATTACTCAAAAGATTATCGCCCGTTAAATAAGGATATACCACTGATGTAAGTTTTTTGTCTTTTAAAAAATCAGCAGCCTCTTCAGGCGTTAATAAAAATCCTTCATGTCCATGAGTTTGTCCCTGATAACAAGCCTGTGAATTGGCATTTGCTAAAATCTTTTTAGCTTGGGTAACATCAAATCCTGAAGATAGAGCCGAATTAATATAATCTAATTCTACAACTTGCCAAGGGCTATCTAGGGAGTCTCCTATTTGAGTGTAAAGTTTCTTTTTTCCTTTATATTCATCTTTTACCCAGTTAACAATAGAAACATGAACAGCCGCATCACCAGACCAAACTTGACTTGATACAGCTTCCGTAATAGTTCCAGCATTAGCCACAATATAATCTAAACCACCCTCCCGCGAGTAATTTTGTCTAATTGTATTGGTACCAACCAAACCCGCACGACCACAGGAGGCTAATTCATCATGGGTTCTGCGAAACCAATAAACGCAATAGTCCGCACGTCCAGGGATTTCTGGATACTTTTCCCGAATCTTTTTCACATAAGCAGCACCAAATTCTTGCTGCATTTTATTTTTAGATTGAAAAGGAGGATTGCCAATTATGGCATCAGCTTTAACCCAATCTGTCAACAAAGCATCTTGACAAACAATATTTTTATCTAATGTATCTAAAGGTAGTGGATTTTCACTTATCCCTAACTTATCAATAGCTACTTTACGAGCAATGATTAGTGTCACCCGTGCTAATTCTACAGCGAAAGGATTATTATCAATTCCATAGAATTGCTTGGGAGTTACAAATCCTATCCTGAGTTGAGAACTAGCTGATTTTTCTGCTATCTTATCAAGTAATAATTGCTCAGACTGCTTTAATTCCTGGTAAGCCATATACAAAAAGTTACCAGATCCGCAAGCAGGATCTAATACTCGATAACTTTGCATTTCTAGTTGCAGCGTGTTTAATTCTTTAAGAGTATTTGCTTGTTCAATTTTATCCTCCCAATATTTACTAATTGTGGGGCGGATAATTTTCATAATATCGTTTTCTGAGGTAAAATGAATTCCCCCACTATGGCGAGTTTTTTCACCAACTGTACTTTCAAATATATTGCCAAAAATAGCGGGTCGGATCTTACTCCAATCTTCACGCGCAGATGCTTCTAAATATTCTAATTCTTCCCTATACAGATGAAGCTGGGGAATAACTGAAAATAATCCGCCGTTAAAATAATCTACGCCTTGATAACGACCATAAGGCGTAATTCCTTGAGTATTCATTTCCCTAAATAAGCCGTTATATAAAATATCGTATGAGCTATCTCCGTCTAAACATTTTTGAATACAATTGGTAAAAAGATTAGCGGGTAACATTCCGCGATCCTGTGCAAACATGGCGATTACGCATTGCAGCACAAACCTTTGAGCATCTAAATCTGTAAAATTATTTTTTTGACTTCTAGCTTTGAGCTTTTGAAATAATTCTCCCATTCTTTGGGCTGCTCTTTTTGTAACTTCTATTATTTGCTCATTGCGAAAAGTAGGACGTTTAGTGCTAAATTCCATGAATGTAAAAGCATCTAATCGTTCTGGTAAGTCTACTAAACGAATAATATCAACTGGGGTATCAACAATTTTTTCAAAATCATAAATCCAAAATTCATCAAAGTTACATAAAATTACATATCTTGGTCTGGGAGTTAAATTTCTAGAATATTCCCAAGCTTGACCATAGTGTTGATTAAGCTTTTTCTCATTTTTTGATTTCATTTCAATTAATACAGAGCCTAAGCGATCGCGCTCCCAAAAAAGATCTGCAAATCCTGTATTACCTTTCCTACTACCATCGGGAACAATTTCCTCACATCTTGCTCCAGCTTCCATTAAACCTGGGTAACTAAATGCTTGAAAAAATCTATCGAGAAATATTTGTGCGTCTGCTCTTTCTCTACCAGTAATATATTGCTGACAAAAATTAAGGAACTGATGAATACTTTCATGTGTGGCGGGCATATAATTTAGTTTTTCGATTTACACAAAATTAATCTTTTTAGGTTTACTCCCTTCCCGCTTAAAGAATACCTATTTTTATAACCGCCAAGACGCAAAGTCCGCCGAGGAAGAGCAAGAATACAATCGGGAATCTTTTAGTGGAAAGGGAGTAGTTATTGAATTTCTTAATTTTTTAGACAGGGTAAAATGAATCTGATTTAATCAAATGGCAGTTACAGGCAAGACATTTATCTAGGAGTGCGATCGCATATAATGCACTTTCGATCCACCTAAAAAAATATCTTGCCAAAAATTCCCCTCCGTGTTGATACTCTTTGGGAGCAGTTGGTAGGGTTTTACAATTAATTATCTTGACCTACTTAAAAAGGCTCAAAAGCGAATAATTATTATTATCAGCTTTATTATATGGGGGTGGAGGGACTTGAACCCACACGACCATTACGGTCAACAGATTTTAAGTCTGCAGCGTCTACCATTCCGCCACACCCCCGTTTGTATTTGCAGCGAGTTGTTTGTGTTCAACACACCGCCTTTTATATTTGAGCATTAATAGGTGCTTTTTGACAAGCAATTTCCAAAGAAACTTCTCAAGGCTGTAAAATGAGTATTGCTGATCTGACCTTTGAGTGACGGGTATGAAGTGTGAGATAACGGCGCTCATCTGCGCCCCTACTACCAATCCGCGCTTAGGTACAGCCTTGGCAAAGGCTAGTTGATAATTTACCGCTCACAGGAGAAATATGCTTGTTGCGCTACTGTATTTGATTTTGGGTGGAACCTATTTGCTGGTGATTCCTTTCGCTCTCTATATCTACCTGCAAAAGCGGTGGTATGTTGTTAGCTCATTTGAGCGTGCTTTTATGTATTTCCTGGTGTTTTTCTTCTTCCCAGGTTTACTGCTCCTCAGCCCATTTTTAAATTTTCGCCCTCAACGGCGGCAGATTGAAAGTTAAAACAATTTTTATCCTTAGCACTAGATGCGACGAATTGATGTAATTGGAATCGGCATCGGGATATTTGCAGCCGGAGGTCTAGCATATCTACTGTTCAAAGTAGCGGGGTTAGATAGTACTGATGCTGGTATCTGGAGTCAACTGTTATTGATGGGTGGGTTAGTAGGTTGGTTGCTAACCTACTTATTCCGAGTTGGGACAAAAAACATGACTTATAACCAGCAGGTGAAAGACTATAAGGAAGCGGTATTACAAAAGCAACTCGAAGAACTGACTCCCGAAGAGCTTGCGAAGCTGCAAGCTGAAATAGAACAAGAACATTAAATTTCAAAAATGACTTCAATCTCTCAGTGCTTTGAGTCCCTGCGTAAGCGTAATCAGTGCGCTTTAATTCCCTTTATTACCGCCGGAGACCCAGATTTAGAAACAACTGCTTCGGCACTAAAAATTTTAGATGCTGCTGGTGCAGATATTATTGAACTCGGTGTTCCATATTCAGATCCTTTGGCAGATGGTCCGGTAATTCAAGCCGCAGCAACAAGGGCTTTAGAACGCGGTGTCAGATTGGATGATGTCTTATCTGTGGTTGAGGGCGTTAGGAAAGAAGTGCGATCGCCCATTATCCTGTTTACTTATTACAACCCAATTTTAAACAGAGGAATTGAAAAATTCTTAACCCAAATTGCTAACGCTGGAGTCCAGGGGTTAGTAGTGCCTGATTTGCCCCTAGAAGAGGCAGAAACACTGCTGAAACCAGCAGCAGAAATAGGGATTGAGGTAGTGTTGTTAGTTGCGCCTACCAGCCCTAAAGAAAGAATAGAAGCGATCGCTCGTCAGTCTCAAGGCTTCATTTATTTAGTCAGCGTTACTGGTGTTACTGGAATGCGTTCTGGTTTAGAAACGCGAGTGAAAGATATACTCTTAGATTTACGCGGCGTTACTGATAAACCTATTGGTATAGGTTTTGGGATTTCTAACACAGAACACGCCAAGCAGGTAAAAGACTGGGGCGCAGATGCGGCAATTGTGGGTAGTGCTTTTGTGAAACGATTAATTGAGGGAACACCTGAACAAGGGCTAGATGCGATCGCTTCTTTGTGCAAAAGCCTCAAGTTAGCAATTACTGACAAATAAATTATGGCTGAGTTTAATGCAGTGCGATCGCCGCTTATTTCTGAGAAACTTAACTCTAGCAGTATTAGCTTCTCAAATACCACTTCAAGTTAAAGCTAACTATCAACCCAAGTCGGTAATTAAACCACTGCGCTTAAAAGTTGTAGATACGGTGGGATGAATTCGCCCCGCCGTAATTACCCAAAGCAACGCTATAATGTAGTTTCAGGTTAGTCGACGTAACTAGCCATCATCAAATGAGTAACTAATGAGTAACAAGTATGAATAGCGCCAAAACACCGACTGGCAAGGCTTCTAAGGGTGCGGTAGGTATAGAGAATTACAGGGACAGAATACGGCTTAATCTACCGAGGCAGTGGTTTAACGGACAGCAAAAGCGGGTAAGTCTAGGCTTACCTTGGACTAAGGAGAATGAGTTGACACTCCCCCGTCAAGCTACGCTGTGACGGGAGATTCTTGCTTCACTGAAACCTGCTCTTTGATACAAGTACCATTAAGTCTTACAGTTTCTCCGCAAGCTTGAATTTCGGTATGCCCTACCGTATTTAACAGTATTCTTATGCCTTCTTCCCTAATGTTTTTTGCTGCATTTTCATCTCTATCATGTTGAGTTTGACAACTCGGACAAACCCATTCACGGACGCTTAGATTCAATGAATTATTCTTAAATTTGCAGTAATTACAAAGTTTTGTACTAGGAAAGAATCTGTCAACTTGAACAAGTTTTCCGCCTTCTCGTTCCAGCTTGTAGCCTATGAAATTAAGCAGCATTCCAAAACCAGCATCATGTATTGATTTTGCTATTTTGGTACGATGCTCATCCTTTAATGCAAAGGTTTTCCACTACAATGACTTGGTTTTCATCAACTAACTGTCTTGAGAGTTTATGCAGAAAATCTTGTCTTGTATTTGTTATTTTCTCATGGACTTTCGCTACTTTTTTAACTGATAAACGTCTATTATTTGACCCCTTAACTTTTCGTGATAAAGCCTTCTGCCTACGTCTTAAACGCTTGGCATATTTGCGGGTTGGTTTAA
>JBARVL010000257.1:0-4277 GCA_049646245.1 Crinalium sp.
GCTCCAATCGTCACTGTCACCGCTTCATTATTAACCACACCTAAACGGCTCACAATTGGATAAGCCAATAAGGTATGAGAAGCGAATAAAGAGCCAATTAAAATTGACGCATTCCAATCAAAACCAAAGATGCGCCCAACAGTTGTTCCAAAAATTAGCGGTATTAAAAACGTAAAAGTCCCAAACCCCGCCGAGCGATGTTTGGTTTTACGAAACTGTTGAATATCTACTTCTAGCCCTGCCACAAACATCAGATACACTAATCCAATATCTGAGAGCAGTTTCATTGTCTCTGCTTCTTTATTTAGCAAACCTAGCCCATTGGGACCAAGAACTACCCCAGCTACAAGTAAACCAACAAGCCCTGGTAGTTTTATCCGTTCAAACAAAATCGGAACGGTTAAAATTACTACAAGCAAAATCGCAAAAGGAACAATTGGTTCCTTAGTTAAAACTTCTGTAATAGATTCCATATATAGTAGCGTATAGAGGATACCAAGCAAAGCCATTAAAGATTAGCTGTTTATCTGCGGTCTTGGTTTAAGCTTTTCGCGTGGTGAGTTATATTGTCTTCCCCTAAACCAAAATCAGCAAGCATTTATATCTGTTAACAATTTTTGTCTAGAAACAGCTAACAGCATTACTCACTCTTCGATGCTGGTATGAGTTAAGCCTTCTTACAATCCCTCTAAAAAAGCCTGAATTATAACTATCTACGGATGGATTTGGCTTAAAATATAGCGTAAGCGATCGTAATCATCCTTAAGAATAACACTTAGAGTCCGCCCCGCCTTCACCAACCACTCACGGTCAGCTTTGCGTAATTGATAAATTTCTCGGATAGCTGCTGCCATCAAAGATTCTACTGGCGCACCTACTACCTGTAACAGTGTGCGTAAAAAATCTAATTCTTCACTAAACTGGATAATTTCTGCTGATTCGCAATGATAAACTGCTTGATGAATTTGAGGCGGACGTGGAGGTAAATACTGGTAAATTCTGCCATCCTTGAGCTTAGAACCATTAACTCCTTGTTGCTGTACCTGGAAACCAACAATTGCGGCTCTAAACTCAGTTTTCAACATCGCAAAAATCTGAGGTTGCTGTTCTCGCAACTCTTGCATTGACAAACCTAACGCCCTTGCTCTATGTACAGAATCAATCGGGCTAGTAGTAGCATAATATACGATCGCCAAAACTTTATTCCCCGATTCCTCATCAACAGCTTTCACCCAGCTACCAAAAGGCGGCATAACTGGGAAGCTTAAGTCTTCAGGGTCGAGACATTGTGCTAAAAATTCAGTCGTTGCCGTCTCAATTACTTCGGCAATATGGTTAGGGTGTCGTTCACCCGCAGCAAACTGCGGTAAAGGAAGTCGCATATATTAGCGTTTAGCAATTAGCAGTTAGCTATTAGTTATTAGTTTTGATGAGCTTGTAATCAATAAATATAGCATAAAAGCTTGCTGTTAGTTATTAAATAAAGCAAAAAACTAACAGCTAATAGCTAATTGCTATTTGGCTTTTTTCTTAGATGCTGTTGTTTCCATCACTTCTAACTCGGAAAGGCGGAATGTAATCATTTTGTCCCAGTTTCCACCTTCAAAAAGTACAGCCGCTTTACCATCTGTAATCCTTTGTACTAAACCTTCAAAGCCGTAGTAAATATCGGTGGGGTTTTTGACTTTAACTGCTGATCCGGGCAAAATCATATTTTTTTCTCAATTTTGTCTCTAAAGTACTTGAACTAATTCTAAGCTACTAATCTTCAATTTTTTACTTTAAGTAGCTATACAGTCAACAGTCAACAGTCAACAGTCAACAGTTAACAGTCAACAGTCAACAGTCAACAGTCAACTGTTGACGCTAAAACTTTAGTCGATGTCGGTAATTAGCCACAGACTCAACAATGCCAATAGCAATAAAATTTGTCAATAATGCGGAGCGACCATAACTAACCCAAGGCAAAGGAATACCTGTAACTGGTGCTAAACCGATTGTCATACCAATATTAACAATTACCTGAAACACAATCATTGACAATACACCAATAGCCAACAGAGAGCCAAAGTTCTCTTTGGAAGTTTGAGCAATTATAATTAACCGCCAGCATAGCAACCAGAAAACTAATAGTACTGCTAGGCAGCCAATGAAACCAAGTTCTTCACCAATAGCTGAGAAGATAAAATCGGTATGCTGTTCTGGAATAAAGTTAAGTTGTGTTTGAGAACCCTGGTAGAGTCCTTTACCCCAAAATCCACCTGCTCCAATAGCAATACGAGATTGAATTAGGTGATATCCTCCGCCTAGAGGATCTTTTGCTGGATTTAAAAACAGAATTAATCGGTCTTTTTGATAGTCTTTCAACAATCCCCAGAATATATGCCCTAATTCGCCTGATGCAAAGTTGGCGATAACCGCTCCTACAGCGCCATACCAAGACCAGGGTAAGCTAAACCAGGCAACCGCACCCACTATTACTGCCCAAATGAACCAACTAGGTAAAAAAACGTTAAATAAAATTGCTGAGACAATGGGAGAAACAAGCAGTAATAGCCAGCCAGGATTAGCATTAGCCCAGTAGAGCATTCCTAAAGTAATTGCTCCAAATACCAAGGATGTGCCTAAGTCTGGTTGGATAAATACTAACAGCCAAGGCACAGCAGTAATCGCAAGGGCTTTGCCAAAAGCTGGCAGTGTAGAAGCGGTACGGGTGTGTAAAATTGCTGCCAAAGTGATCATGACACCGACTTTGGCAAACTCAGATGGTTGGAGGTTAAATCCACCAATAGTAATCCACCTTTGCGCTCCTTTAGCACTGCTACCAATTACAATTACTGCCAGTAGGGAGAGATTTGTCAGACCGTAGATAATCCAATGCCACTCTAGTAGATTTTCGTAACGCGATCGCGAAATAAACAGTGCTATTGCTAACCCAATCGCCCCAACTAGCCAGTGTTGCCACCAATCTGTTAACCCTTGGTTGAGTTCCGCACTGCGAATCATCACTCCACCAAACACGGTTAAGCCGACTGTTACGGCAAGCAGCAGCCAGTCTACTTGCTGCCAAACTGCTATTCGGGACTTCCACCGAAAACCTATTACAGACTTTTGAAACATATCAAGCGTTTAGCGATCCTTCGATTAGCGGTTAGCTTTATTTAAAGAATAACTTCGTGAACTTGAGGGTAAATCTCTAAATAGTTAAGAGAGTGCAGCTACAGAGATTTTAGCAGCAACAGTTTTAGCGATCGCAACTAGCGCCTTAGCTGACTCTGATTCTGGTTCACCAACTACTATCGGCAAACCTTTGTCACCTCCTTGGCGCAAGGGAATTTCTAAAGGAATGCAACCTAGTAACGGTACACCTAATTCTTGAGATGTTTTTTCACCCCCACCAGAGCCAAAAATGTCATATTTGCGGTCAGGCATATCTGGGGGAATAAAATAGCTCATATTTTCTACTATCCCCAATACTGGCACACCCAATTGTTGAAACATCTTTAAACCCTTGCGGGAATCCAACAACGCGACTGTTTGAGGTGTCGTCACAATTACCGCACCAGCCATTGGTACTGCTTGCGCTAATGTCAGTTGAGCATCACCTGTACCAGGTGGCATATCTACAATTAAATAATCTAATTCTCCCCACTCTACCTGATAGAGAAACTGGCGAATTACCCCATTCAACATCGGACCGCGCCAAATCACAGGTTGATCGGGGTCAATCAAAAAACCCATCGAAACCAGCTTAACACCGTGATTAAAAGCGGGTTCTAAAATTTCTCCATTTGCACCTTGCCGTACTGCGATTTGTGCATTTGCCAATCCCAGCATTGTTGGTGCATTTGGTCCATAAATATCAGCATCAATCAAACCAACTTTTGCGCCCAACTGTGCTAAAGCTACTGCTATATTTACTGCTACTGTACTTTTCCCAACGCCACCTTTGCCACTAGAAACAGCAAGGATATTTTTCACTCCAGCTATCCCTGTGCGGTCTGGGAGTGGTTTTTGCTGGGGTGTCTCCGCGCTGACATCCACTAAAATTTCTTTAACCCCTGGTAACTGCTGTATTGCCCGACGGCAATCATCCACAATAAATTCCCGTAACGGACAAGCAGGTGTGGTTAAGACTAAATTGAAGCTAACAACACCATTGTCGATGTTGATATTACGAATCATGTTTAATTCCACCAAACTCTTGCGGAGTTCAGGGTCTTGCACCGGACGCAGTACTTCTAGAACGGAATCGAGATCGAGCATAATAAATTTAT
>JBARVL010000258.1:0-2591 GCA_049646245.1 Crinalium sp.
TTAACTGTATTGCGCGATCGCACATCCTATACAGTCGATCTTCATATTACTGATGAAGTGCTAGATGCTGAAACCTGCACGAGCAAAAGTCAGGAAGAAGAATTAAAAACCGAGTTTGGCTGGCGTGTCGATCACCATACCACTGATGCAATTAACACGGCGGTAGGTTTATTTAGCCGTTTGTTTGGCAATCGTGGTAAAGGTTCTACTGAGATTGCTTTGTTAAATATTATCCCTGTTCTGGAAGAACTTAGTCGAGAAGATGCGAAACTACCGCCCATTGTGGCGATTGAACGTCAATACCAACTCCGGCGCAAGTTAGAAATTATTACCTCTAAATTGCGTTCTCAATTGCGCCGCAAAGCTGAACTGATGCCCATCAGTAAAATTCAAGAAATGGATACCTATTGCTTGCGGGATTATATTCGCCGCCCTGGTAACGATGCGGCGGAGAAAGCTGGATCTCGGCAACAATTAATGGGGGTTCAAAGATATCAAGATTTTAATACTCCAGAAAACAAATTTCTTGTCTATTTTTGCCATTTACTCCAATTAGAATGTGCGATCTACGCCGATAATGCCCATGCTCAAGAGCTAAAAAGTTTAGAAAGATCCCTTAAACAGTTTGATTGGGAAGCTACGAGTAAAGGAGTGCAGCGATCGCCAACATTCTTCATGCGTCCTAATTATGTTTTACAACAGAATCCCCTTTATCGCAGTTTTTATCAAGCTTATCTCGATTTCATCCACCAACGTACTCTTAAAGAAAAAATTTGGAGTTTTCGTAATTATTTATTGGCTGATTTAATTTATATCTTATTAATGGCAGCTTGTTTGCGCTTTCAAAGTCTTTCTGTTTCTCCTTTAGCTACCTTACCTGGTTCTGTAATACCCAACGGGGGACGTTATTTAAGGAATGAAGCCACAGAACCAATTACAGTTTTCTTACAGAATCAAGTTTGGGAATTTAGTATAAAAAAACCTGATATAATTAAATGCGATTGGCTTCTTTGTTTGACTCAACATAGTTTAATTGATGGAACACCTAAAAATCTGGAAATTCCGATATGGACTTTTTGGAATCCTCCCTCACAGCCTTGTTTAGAATTAGGGGAAAGATATTTAAGTTTAAACTCTTTTATAGTAGGAATTATTTTCTGTTGGCAACGCCTTCCTGATGAACCTTTACCATCAACTTCTCGTTTAAAATTAATACTTCTTTCCAATTTTATTGAAACAAATTGGCTGAATGCAGTAGATAACCTGGCTCAATACTTATTAAAAATTGCTAATGCTAGGATTTGGGATAGTAGGTGATGGAAGAATTTATATCTTTTCTAGAACAGCAGAAAATACCACTCGATATTGAACTGTTACAGGCGATTGAGCAAAATACTTTGCCGTTAATAGCTATCGCGCTTACCATTCAACAATCGGGTGCGTATCTATCCACAAGAACATCTCTGAATTTTCCTCAAGTTAAATCTCCCTTTCCTCTCAACCCAATTCAAGAAAGTGCGTTAGAAACAGTTCTTTCTAATAGTCCAATTGCGTTAATTTCAGGAATTCCTGGTACAGGAAAAACCCGTATTGCTCGTGCTGGTGTTCATTTAGCAATAGAAGAAGAACATCGAGTATTAATACTAGCAAATCATCAACAAACTCTCACCCAATATCGAGATTTACCAATCCTCCCTATTTACCTATCTCAACCCTATAAACAGCAATTAAAGCGGTGGTTGCAAGAAAAATGGCAAGGCGCTAATCTGAAAGCTTTACCATTACATTTACTCCCAGATCGCTTAATAGAAAATCTCCCGATTTATAGTGATATTTTAGAACATACTCCAGAACAATTACACAATTACTTAAGAACTCACTTTCCCAAGATTTCTCCTGCGCGTCTGGACTTATTAAGCTATCGAGTACGCACCCTGACTCCGTTGTTAGAAAAACAAGCACAATTGCAACAAAGTTATAAGTTACTTTCTGATACAGCAATTGAGCAATTAATAACTCAAATGGAAGAATCAGCAGCTATTCCTATTTTAGGAACTTTTGCGGAATTTACTACCCGTTATCGTGACGAGTTGCAGGGTAAAATATTTGATATAATTTTTGTGGAAGAAGCCCACTTATTAACATGGAAGCAAGTAATACAGTTAGCTTGTTCGTGTCATAAGTTGGTGTTATTTGGAGATGCGATCGCACCCGACAACACAATACCTTTTAGTTATTTAGAAAGGCATTTATCTCCAGCTTACCGCCTTACACTCACAGAACAGTTTCGATTATCTCCCAGTTTAGCTCGTTCTATCCTCCCCCTACTTGCTAATCGCTATATTCATACTTCTTTTCGGCGACAGGTTAATTCTCCCTTAACTGATCCTCTGTTGTGGCAAGATATTCGCAGTGGTGAAGAAAATGAGAGAATTTGGCGATTTGTGCAAACAGAAATTCCGATAAATTGGCGCGATCGCATTGGAATTATAACTTTTTCAGATACTACTAAGCAACAATTACAATCAAGTTGTCCAGAAGAACTAAAGAATCTAATTTATATTGGTACGATTAACGAATGGGTAGGAGAA
>JBARVL010000259.1:0-7892 GCA_049646245.1 Crinalium sp.
CAGGTATGAGCATACCTAAAATCAACCAAGCTAATGCCGATGGCGGAGCAACTTTAGCTGCACGAGTAGTACACCATACATTAAACAATGTACCGATTGATAGATACGTGAGAGTCACTACTGGTGCATTTCGCGAATTGGTAGATTTATTAGGTGGCGTAGATGTGTTTGTGCCTGAGCCGATGTCTTATCAGGACAATACTCAGAATTTGCACATTGATCTGGCTCCAGGTTGGCAAACTCTTAACGGTGAACAAGCTGAACAGTTTGCTAGATTCCGCAATCATAATAATGGTGATATTGGTCGGGTACAAAGACAACAAGCACTGCTGAAATCTTTAAGGGCTAGATTACAGACACCAGCGATGGTACCTCGTTTGCCTAAACTTATTCGCGTCCTGAGTAAATATATTGATAGTAACCTGAGCTTGGAAGAAACTCTGGCACTAGGCACTTTTGGTCTTACCCTACAGCAAGATAACTTCAAAATGGTGCTGTTACCTGGTAGATTTAGCAATCCTCGCGAATATTCTGCTAGCTACTGGATTATGGATTCAATGGGGAAAGACCGGATTATGCGTGACTATTTCGCTCAAGAATCAACACACACATTATTGGCTGCTAATCCTTCCGCCAATCAACTGAGAATTGCTATTCAAAATACTACTGGTCAGCCTCGTATTAACCAAAAGGTGATCGAATTTCTCAGAACAAAAGGCTTTTACAACGTATACTTAGTTAACGATTGGTCAGAGTCACAACAACAGACTGAGATTATCGCCCAACAAGGTGATGTGAAAGCGGCGATCGCACTCCAAAATATTTTAGGATTGGGTAAAATAGAAGCTTCCTCAATTGGGGATATCAAATCAGACATCACAATTCGTGTTGGTAAAGACTGGCGTTTATAGCAATTAGCAGTTAGCTTTTAGCAATTAGCTTTTTAATTTAGCTTGCTCTGTCTAGTTTTGCCTAAAAAAATTTGTCAAGATCCGCCAGGAGCGGTTGCTATATAAAAAAAGTTGAGTTTTTCTGAATAAAAAATAGTTCTATCTTAATTCTTTCTAAAATGGCTGATTTAACAACAATTAAAAATACTATCCTGCGTTTTCTAGCACTAATTTTAGTTCTAGCAATGGCATGGCTGTGGGTATTGTTAAGTGCTACTCCCGCCCTAGCACAAACAAAAACTGTTAATTACACCCATACTTTTCTAGAAAACCGCGACTTTTCTAATACTGACTTGACTGGTGCTGTGTTTGCCGCAGCACAAATGAAAGGCGCGAACTTTCAAGGCTCTAACCTAAGTAACGCTATCCTTAGTCAAGGAACGTTATCAAACGCCAATTTCGCAGGCGCAAACCTGACTAACGCGCTTGTTGATCAGGTAACGTTGGATGGTGCTGATCTGACTAATGCTATTTTCAGACAAGCAACAATGGTTGGGACAAACTTTAATGATAGTGCGATCGCTGGGGCTGACTTCACCGATGCAATTATTGATCGCTATCAAGTTAAGCAATTGTGTCAACGTGCTAGCGGAGTTAACCCTGTAACTGCTGTATCTACACGGGAAAGCTTAGGCTGTGATTAACCTGGAGTTGGCTAACTGATTAATTGGTTGCCAATTCAGGACATCTTGTAATAATGCCTGATAACCACTGCTGTTAGGGTGTAAACCATCAGCGCACATTTGCTCACGACACCAATCAGTACCTCGTTGCATCCATAAATCAAAGATATCCAAATAAGGAATATTACGTGCTTCACAAGCGAGGCGGGTTACTTCTTTATAACGGTACTGATCCTCATGGTTGTAATAAAAACAATCTAGAAATGGCATTTTAGTTTCATCTACTGGAACCATTCCCACAAACCAAACTGGACATAGCTGTTTTGCTCGATCCAAGAGTTGGCTAATTTCCTGTTGGAAAACGCCAAAATCCGTAAAATAACGCCCGCTTGTACGCCCTAGTCTAGCAGCATCATTAACGCCGACTGAGAGTGCGATCGCATCCGGTACACGATTTCTAAGTTCACCCCGATTTCGGAACTCTTGTTCTAAACGTTGTGATACTTGCAAAACACCATCGCCTCTAACGCCTAAATTGTAAATTACATGACCTGGACTATCAGGCATCATCCACTCGCGTCTGAGTCGTTCTACCCAACCACCACCTTCAAAATCACCAAAGCCATAAACAATGCTATCCCCTATTACAACGATCTTGAGGGGATGGACATTTGATTGAGGATAGCGTTTAACAGTTGGCGATGCTAGTGTTTGCATAGACGGCAATTAAAAAGATAATTTTCAAAAGTAAACAGATTGATAAGAATCTACATAATAATGTACTTTCTCGCTATACCCAAAAGTGAGGAATCTTAAAACAGACCCTTATTAAAAACCCTTCTTCTCTCCTCTCCCCTCTCCCCTCTCTCCTCCCCCCTCACTTTCAAGACAGTCAGTTAAACTGGAGAATACTATGAAACCAGGAAAATATATGCTTCACAGGCGTTCCCAGTATGATTCAACTCAAATCATGTACCGTGCCGAGGAATTAGTTAACGCAGCCTCTAATCGCTACAAGATTACTGTGCAAGTGGCGAATCGTGCCAAACGTCGCCGCTATGAAGAGTTAGACAGTATTGATGATCCAATGATGAAACCCGTACTGCGGGCAATTGTCGAAATGTCGGATGAGATTACACAACCTGAAATCATTAGTGACGACCAAACTTCTTACAGTAGCAGGGGCAAATAGAACCATAGAGAAAGCTAGTTAATAACTCTTCAATCATTTGGCTAACCTTCTCTAAGGTTTAATGTAGTGCGGGCATCTTGCCCGCAAATCACGAAAATTTAAATGTTTTTCAAACCTATTAAACCAACCTAAGCGCAAACATAAGGATTGCAATTGATGGAGCGTTTGATCAAAAGCGGTTCTGGTTGGCGGATTGGCTGGAACCAAGATGCGTCTGAATATCAAGGTTTAGTTGGTAGCGATACTTGGGCAATTGAGCTAACTGAAGCCGAACTGCAAGACTTTTGCAAGCTATTAACCCAGTTAGCAGAAACAATGAGCTATATGGCGACAGAGTTAATGGATCAAGAAAAAATCGCCTGTGAAGCGGAAAGCGATTTATTATGGATGCAAGTCGAGGGATATCCCGATGCTTACAGCCTGAGCTTTATTTTGAATACAGGACGGCGCTGTGAAGGTAGTTTGACAGCAGATGCCGTGACAGGTTTAGTTCAAGCTGTTCAGGTCTTAAAAGTTTTTTAAGAAAGCTCTTGCAAATTTTAGCCATTTTGCTATACTAGATATTGGTGTCGGGGCGTAGCGCAGCTTGGTAGCGCACCACTTTGGGGTAGTGGGGGTCGTGGGTTCGAATCCCGCCGCTCCGATTAAATTAAAAAAGCTCAATCCTATTCTAACTAAAGGATTGAGCTTTTTTTGTTGGATATATGACAGCATCTCTGGATTAAATATTTTTCTATATATCTTGACGATTGACTATCATCTGACTATCATGCAGGTAAAGCACTACTAAGAATAGTCAACTGATGAGAGATATGCAAGCAAGAGACACTGAGCAAAAAGCTGTTAAGGGTACAGTAGGTATTGAGGAATTTCGAGATAAGTACCGAATACGCTTGCCCCGTGAGTTGTCCCGTGAAGTATATGGTGTTACTCAGAAATACATCAGCACTGGTTTATCTATTACTCTAGAGAACTTTAAGAAAGCTCAGATTACAGCATGGGAGATTGAGTCAGATATCAGCAGTGGACAATTTGACATTACTTTTAGAAAGTATCAACCACAGAAGCAGTTAGCTGTAGTTGTGCCAATCAAGCCTAAGACTGATTTAATGCTAGATAAGCTATGGGAACGTTACACAGAATATAAGGCTCAGTTTATCGAACAAACAACAATCAGAACTAATTACAAGCGGATCAGAAATACTATTGATTTGTTTCCTAGTAAGAAACTAGATGATGCTGTAATTGTTCAAGAGTGGCTGTTATCCAATAAATCGGCTTATACTGCTAAGGTGATTCTTGCTCATTTATCAGGATGTTGTGATTGGGGTATTGAAAGTAAGCTGATTGACAATAATCCGTTTAACCGTATGGCTGCTAAGGTTAAACTTAATAAGGGTAAAAAGCTTGAAGAGATTGATCCTTTCAGTGTTAGCGAAAGAGATGCAATTATTGAGGCTTTTAAGAATGATGTTTACTACAGTCACTACACTGAATTTGTTAGCTTTTTATTTATGACTGGGTGTAGAACTGGCGAAGCAATAGCGTTGAGATGGAAGGATATCAATCCAGAAATGACTCAAATTACCTTTTCTGAGTCGTTTAGCAGCCATTTCAGAATTCGTAAGGATACTAAAACTCATTCTTCTAGAAAGTTTCCAATTAATGCTAAACTAAAATCACTTCTGCAATCAGTTCAACCTCAAAATTGTACTTCAGAAATGATTGTTTTTTCTTCTCCTACTGGGCGAGAAATTGATGGACATAATTTTCTTAATCGTGCCTGGAAAGGTTATAAAAATCGTCATGGTAAGTTTATTCCTGGTATTATTACTCGTTTAGTTGAGCAAGGAAAGGTAAAACGGTATCGCTGTTTTTATAATACCCGTCACACTTTTATTACTATGGCTTTGGAGGCTAATGTTAGTGTGTCTCAAGTTGCTAAATGGGTGGGTAATTCACCTGAGATAATTTTAAAACACTACGCAGGGTGTACAAGCCAGATTCAAGTTCCTGATCTGTAAGTGATGCAACTATCGGTAGTAGCAGGGTAGTAGAAAGTAATCTACTATCCTTTTTTTAGGTTGTAAATAATTTGCAAAATATGTGGAGAAAGAATAAAAAAACTACTTTAAATTTAATCTTGAAACCTGCGGCAATCAATACCAGAGTATCAGTATTGATTGCCCCGTTATCTTGTCTTGTGCAGATAGCCCCGTCAGAATGACCTATAATACACGATCTCTACATTAGAGATAATATATAAAGGGAAAAGCTAATTTCGTAAGTGATAGGAAAAAATAAATTTAGTAATTTATACTTAGCCGAATGAATCAGCTAGCAGAGTCTAATTATGAAGAAAGCACTATTGCCATTGCAGATAATAAAGAGGATGCTGTAAAGGGTAATTGGCGGTTTATTACTTTTCCTGATAGGAAAACAGCACTGGTAGGACTCCAGGATGACAGAAAACAAGGTAAAATAGCTGTCTTTTACAAAAATGGATTTGATGAGCTACCGCCGGAAATCTAACAACAACCCCATATCAATTAAGCCTTCAGCAATAACTTACCAAATAAGCAACTGCTGAAGGCTAATTTTGTTGATGATTGTGCCGATTTCTTGGGTATCTTTTATGAACGCTTAGTAACGCGCTATTATATGCCTATAAAAATATTTGTGAAGTGCGATCGCTATCTTTAAGCTACTAATGCAAGCCATGACTTCTAAAGCCCAACTCCTAACCGATCCATTTCTACAATTACCTACTGAAAATTCAGTACGAGTAGTGTGGTTTACAGAATTTGCGGGTTCTAGCCATACCGTAACTTATGGTAAAGAATTAAATCAAATCACTGTTGCTATTAGTAACAAACTTAGTCGCACTTGTGAAGACCAAAAATCACAATTAGCTGATTTACCTCAACAAAATCAAACTGAACAATATCCAACTAAGCGTGATATTTGGCGACATGAAGCAGAAGTTAGTGAACTAACTTTAGGTGTCAGAGTTCCATACTTTGTAACCAGTGTCAGGGAAGACGATATTTCTGTTAGTAGCGCAGTATTTAGTTTAGCTGCAAAACCAGTTACAGGCGCACCACTAAAAATATTATTAACTTCCGATCACCAGTTACAGCCAATGGTATCAGCAAATCTGCAAAAGGTAGCTGAAACTATTGGACAAGTCGATGCAGTTTTTCATGCAGGTGACATGGTTAATGTTCCAGATCGCGCTTCTGAGTGGTTTGATGATAGTCGTGGGGGTGCTTTCTTTCCTTGCCTCCAAGGTTGTGCTAATTATGAATTAGAAAAAAACGGAATTAAAACCGTTTATACAGGTGGGCAATTAATTCAAAATGCACCGCTATTTGCAACTATTGGCAACCACGAAGTAATGGGGCGTTTCTCAAGTGAGAATAGTTTAAATAAACAGTTTCGTGATGCCTTTCCCCGTTCCGCAGCAGAGCAAGTTTACAAAAATTATGCCGATTTATTGAATCCAGATGATAACGTAAATATACGTGCAAATTGGTTAAAAGATAATTCTTTTAATACCGATACCTACGAAGAAATATTTAGCTTGCCTGAGAGTAAACAAGGCGAAAAAAGGTATTATTCTGTAATTTTTGGTGATGTTTATCTAGTAGTTCTCTACGTTACTGCTGTTTGGCGATCGCACAATCTCGATCCTACCATTCAGGGTAGATACCAAGAAAGACAGCAAGATTTGAATAACCCTGAAAACTGGGGTTACGGACAGCATATTTTTGAGCCAATTGTCAATGGTAGTGAACAATATTTATGGTTAGAAACAGAACTTAATAGCACAGAATTTAAACAAGCAAAATATAAAGTAGTAATGTTGCACCACCCGCCACATACATTAGGTGGAAACATTGTTCCTGCTTATACTGATCCAGTTCAAGTAATTGAACGCGATGCTGATGGCAGCATCAAAGCAACTCGTTACGAATACCCCAAAAATGCTGATTATATTACTCGTGATTTAGTACCATTATTAGAACAAGCTGGCGTACAATTGGTATTTTTTGGACACTCCCATTTGTGGAACCGTTTTGTTAGTTCTAGCGGTACAAACTTTTTAGAAACTTCTAATGTCGGTAATTCTTACGGTGCAGCTTGGGGTAATAATCAGCGACCTGTACCAATTGGTTATCAAGAAGAGTATACCGCAACAGGTGATCCTTATGGATTAGAGCCAATAGTACCAACAATTGCACCGTTAATTGGTGAAGATGGTCAGACCTTACCTTATATTGCTAGTAATGACATAACGGTATTTAGTATTTTAGATACTGAGACAGGTATAGTAAGTAGTTACCGCTTTGATACAAGTAAACCAAATTCGGAAGTGGTAAAGTTTGATGAGTTTGAGTTGAAATAATAACACAAGTGGTATGGGTAAAATATGCTTAGTTTGTTTGATAACTTCCTATCGTTAGATTTATTGTTTAAGCCAGATTTGAGATAATTAACTACAGATAAACACAGATAAACACAGATGGAAGAACTAATTTTTGCCATAAGTTGATTAATTTATTGATTTTTGTTGAAGGTTGAATCAGCTTTTCTATAAATTCTTCCTTCTTTGCACATATTACTTACTGAAGATAGATGTGTTAAGACAGTATCAGGCGCAATTTGTACCAACTCTAAGGTGGTAGATTGTAAAGTTCTGTTGCGAGTTCTTTAGAAAGATTGAAAAATTTCCTACAACTTAATTCAGGGCTTATCCTTAAACTTTAAATAAATAGTTGTGAGATAAAAGCATGGAAAGCTTACAAAAGTATCGTATGGTCTGTACCCTAAGTTTTGGGGATATTTACGGTCAAATCATCATCTGGTTAATTGTGATTTTTATCAGCCTCGCCTCCGCGCTGGCGTTGTGGAGTACTACGCGCCATACATACGCATTAGCTACAGTGGGACTAATCTTAGTGCTGTCCTTGCCTTTCTTGCTATTTGCTTTCGTTACCACCTTACTGAATCATATTGAGTTTTCTCCCATAGAATCAAATCAAACAACTCGCACCAGTCCTGTAAATGCCCCTGTCCAAGAATCCAGTGGTAGTAACCAATTAAGTACTTACGGCTCAAAAGGTT
>JBARVL010000260.1:0-1737 GCA_049646245.1 Crinalium sp.
CTGTTGCAGTAACTTTTTTGACTCTGGGTTTAGGTTTAATGAGTCATCATTTTGTTCATGCTTTGGTAGCGGCAAGTGGCACAGCTACGTTTTTTTATGTTTTGGTGATTTTAAATCAGGAATTAGCCGTTCCTTTAATTAGCTGGTTGTCTGTTGGTAATATTGGCAATAAGCCAGAGTTTTTTGTTATAAGTATTATTTTTTTTGGATTGTTGGCAATTAGTGTGGCTTTTTGCTTGGGTATTAGTTATTACGTTTTTGTGCCTTTTTTGCGTTGGTTGGGATGGCGTTGACAATTATCAATTAGGTAAAACATCAAAAAGAACCCCACCCCCAGCCCCTCCCCTTATTAAGGGGAGGGGAGTTTGTTTTATGTTTAATTATGTGGAGTTACTTATCAATTTCCATTTTATATAACAGCTTAATAAACCCAAATTAATTAACCCGCAATAGTAGACATCCTGTTTATTTGTGGTATTATATACATAATGGAAAAGGTGCGCCCATATATGCCTTCCAAATTCAGTGGCGCTGTTATCAATTAATAGTGCAATCTAGCTACTGCGACTGATACTTAATTGATGACGTAGGCTAGTCAGCTATCATTGTTTAAGTAAATTGACGAAAAAGTCATATTATCTTTCAGAAATATATTGCTGTAAATCCTTGATGCGCTGCTGGGTGATACGTTGCAAGCATTCATTTAAAAATACTCCATAGCCTGTACCGTTTCTAGAAGAATAAGTTTCAAAATCACAAGTTGTATCGCGATATTTAATCCAGACTAATTGAGCTTCAACTAGGCGCTGTTTTTCGGTTCCTGTTAGTTTGGATTTTAGTTGTTGATAAACTTGATTTAGTTTTTTATCTACTGCTTCATAAGCTACACTAGCGCAGTATTTTTCCTCTACAGTACTACGAGGATTATTACAGTTAATACGTTGAGCAATTATTTCAGGTGGGGCAGCTAAGATTAGTGATGCTGGTACTGATAAGAATCCAGTGGCTAATAAGATAGTTGTGGCAATTGATTTTTTCAACATGATTAAAAAGAAATAAGTTGAATAATTTCGCAGTTAGGGCTAGGGACACAAAGCGGTTGACAAGTTGTAGAGGTGAAACTTATACAGCTTCATAAATATAGAAAAGCTAACTGGCTATATAAGTATTTTAAATTTTTAATAGTAGAATCTGCAAAATTTTAACAATTGTTCTTGGGCGTTGGTGTAACTTGTACTTAGCACGTATCACTGTAAGTGTATAGAATACAGTTTTGCCTAATGTCCTGTTATGGCGATCGCGCTGCACTCAAATTAATCTCATGCTCTGGGATACTCACAGTATTAGAAATTTGCAGCATAATTCAACAATTACCCACAGATAATATTTGATTAGATTTTGTTCTGATTCGCCTTTACTAATTATCAAGGAAGCAAACTGAGTAAGGAAAATGAGCCGATGGATCGATTGAATTTGAATGTACTACAGCAGTTTTGGGCGATCGCCAAATCTTATTGGTCAGGGGATGAAACTGGCAAGCTAGAGGGTTACTGCTGGCTGTTGTGCTGTTGTTGCTGGCTTATACAGGGTTGAGTGTGTTACTCAACAATAAGCGAGGGGCGTTGATTTCATCTCTTTCTGCCCAGGATGAGCCGCGTTTCTGGCAAACTGTGATCGTTTTCATCGGCGTGTTGGTAATTTATGCGCCTCTGTTGGCAGGATATACTTATTTGCGCG
>JBARVL010000261.1:0-2710 GCA_049646245.1 Crinalium sp.
TAGATCCTACGGCTCTACAACATGGGTTGCAGTTTCCGAAGGGCTGGTGCTTGTGGGGGCCGCCTGGTACTGGTAAGTCGCTGAGTGCGAAATTAACTGCAAGCTCGTTGGGATTACCATTGATTGCTAGTGATTGGGGTGCGCTTTTAGGAAGCGATCAACCAGATCGAGCTTTAAGGGATTTACTTGAAATTGTCGAGTCACTAGCTCCAACAATCTTCTACTTTGATGATTTTGACAAAGGATTTGCTGGTTGGGATTCTGACTCAGGTGGGGGTGTAATTAGGCGTATCTCTGGTAAGTTTCTAACTTGGCTGCAAGAACACACTTCACCCGTCTTTATGTTAGCGACAGTCAACCGCTTGAACAATTTACCACCAGAATTAATCAGAAGATTTAGTGAAATATTCTTTGTAGATATGCCTAAAAATGGGGGTATCTACGACATATTTAACTTGCATTTAAGAAAATACTTCCCACAATTCCGTTCTTCAACTTCACCTTTTACAGACGATCAGTGGCGGATATTAATTAGGGATTATAACCTTTGTACTCCAGCAGAAATTGCTAACGCAGTGAAGAAAGCTGCCCAAGAAGTGTTTGTGCGTAACCAGCGCGAAGGTGATCCAGATACCGAGTTAAGAGTCACGTTAAACGATTTGAGATATCAGCGATCGCTTTTTACTCCTGCAATGGTGCGAGACGAGGATCAAATTTATGCTATTCGTAACAAGGCTCCCTATGCTAGACCAGCTTCAGGCAATGATAAATCACGATTCGCTGCATCAGGCGCGGAGTTGTTCTCTTAGTTCCTGGGGCGGTAAATTCTCACATTAAATGTCGTTTTTCTCACATTAGATGTCGTTTTTTCGCAAATTAGATGTCGTAAAACTGATAAATTCGCAGATTATGTGCCGTTTATTAGTAAAATTCGCAGATTAAATGTCGTTTAAACTACGCAAATTTAAGCGATGTTCTCTGATTGTAGAAAACATCGCTTTTTAGATTTTAGATTTGAAATTATGTTCGGTTACTAATAAGACAACTAAGACCAATGAAAATGACCATCTTCATCGAGACACATAAAATGCTGCAATTCTTCGTCGTCACAGCTTGTTAGATAATCCCAAGCATAATAAAGTGCATCATAGTAGGAAAGGGAAAGAAAAGAGCGCAGAAAATCTTTAGCCAATCCAACAAAATGATGCGCTCCAAAACAAGAGTGAATTCATAATTTCAAAATGAGAGAAATCCAGAAAAAGATTATGGTAAGGATTGGCATTTATTTTAGCTTCCTCTCTCAAAAGTCGAAATCTAGTTTTAGAATCTACCATTTTTAAAGTCCTTTTTACGCTATTGTAACGTTTTCCCGAATATTTATATGGTAATACATTAAATATATTACCCTAATTTAACGCATACATAGTGTGTTTGTAATGAGTGTCTCCTATTCATAAATTTTGGTATATTCAATTGTAATTTGCTGTAATTAAAACAATTTGAGTTGTTTAGTTGGTTTAGCTATTTCTTGGGGCTTGTCTTCGCCATCAAGCGTAATTATTTCAACAAGAGCATAAGTTTCTACCCAACATTTTGCACCGCAGGATAGGGGCTTATCGGGGCGGTAAATTACTTTTGCTATTTGATTTCCGTAGCTATCATAGATAAAAGCTTCATGCCCATAAATATTATTTTTACCTTGCTTGATAGTTAGGACTGGTCGATTGCCACCATCTTTTCCATTAGCTCTAATTTCGTGCTGGTTAACGTGGATAACTTTTTTAGTTGTACTGGTTGGAAGTCGGCGCTTAGACATTTTTGCGACCTACTAATTAATTTAATAAAACTTCAAATTAACTTGGCGAAGCTTGCGCGCCGCTAGGCGGTCGCCAAGTTATTGATCATATAAATTGTTTTTAAATGTTATAATCAAAGTAATTAATTAGTTATCAATAGTTATTTTATGGTTAAAATTAACTTGTTTTACAGATTTCAACAACTTGATTCTTTGACAAGTGATACCTGTAGAGAACTTAAATATGCTTCACAAGAGCTTTATAAGCAAACAGTAGAGTGTTTCCTGAATTTGCGCTATCTCTATAGTCGTTTTCGTAAACGAAGCCGTAATAAATTCAGGAAACTGAATGATGACTTCTTCGATGATGGTAACGATACTGAAATTTTAGAAAATACAATAGTGGAAGGTACAGCAATGGAAAATACAGTGGTTCAAGAACAGCCGACAGACGCAAAAGTTCAAGCTACTAATACAATTCATTTTGTAGACGGTGAAAAAGGTGGCGTTGGTAAAAGTTTATTCTGCCGGGTACTGCTTGAATATGGCGATAGTAGGGGTTATAGCGATCGCAATTAAAGGTAAGAAGTAGTTTTGTTGTTCGCTGCAATTAATATTAAAGTCGCGGGTGGGCAAGGTGAAACTTCTGTACACGGTGCAGGTCGCACTCAATTAAAATTTTTTTAATTATTAATTAGGGCTTGATAAAGTTTAAAATAATAGAGCGATCAGGGAAGTGCGATCGCTCTATTATTTTAAACTTTCAATTTTTACTTTTTATTCCTTGTATTTGTACAGTGACATATTATTTGTCGTCGAGCCAAATTATTGTCATCGACTGAAAGAATTGATTTATCTTGATTTTAGTCTTTTAACTCAAGCCAGCCTCATGAGTAGTCTGTGACAAATTAAGCG
>JBARVL010000262.1:0-8394 GCA_049646245.1 Crinalium sp.
CTATTCAAAACACTGATTGTAGCTTTAGTAACATTGAAAGATTCAATATTATTGGTAGCGCAGGCAACGATGCTCTAAGAGGTTTTGGTTATAACGATATCTTGATGGGTGGGGATGGGAATGACACGATAGATAGTAATGCTGGGGATGACCTTATAGATGGAGGAATTGGAGCAGACACCCTCATTGGTGGTGCTGGTAACGACACCTATACAGTAGACAATACTGGCGATGTTGTTACTGAAAATGCCAGCGAAGGTGTCGATACAGTCAAATCCAGTGTTAGCTACACCCTGAAAGACAACTTTGAGAACTTAATCCTCACTGGTACTGCCTCCATCAACGGCACAGGCAACAGCCTCAACAATCAAATTACTGGTAATGCAGCTAACAACATCCTCAATGGTGGAATAGGTGCTGACAAACTCATAGGTGGAGATGGCAATGATACATATTCAGTAGATAACCTTGGTGATGTCGTCACTGAATCCTCAACAGTTGCGACTCAGATAGATACTGTTCAATCCACCATCAACTACACACTCGCAGCTAATGTTGAAAACCTCACTCTCATCAGTACTGCTGCCATTAATGGCACAGGCAATACTCTATCCAACACCCTAACTGGTAACAGTGGCAACAATATCTTAAATGGAGGAATAGGAGCAGACACGCTCAATGGAGGAGCGGGTATAGATACCGCTTCATATTCTAATGCAGCCGCAGCAGTAAATGTTAACCTCTCAAACGCCACCGCAGGCACTACTGGAGAAGCCACAGGCGATGTGCTGAACGCCATCGAGAACTTGCTCGGCTCTAACTTCAACGACATCCTCATCGGCAACAGCACAGCCAACATCCTCAATGGAGGTACTGGCGCTGACAAACTCACAGGCGGAACAGGCAACGATGTTTATGTTGTCGATAACACGGGAGATATAGTCAGTGAGACTTCAACCTTAGCTACTGAAATTGATACAGTTCAGTCTGCCATCAACTACAGCCTGGGAGCCAATCTTGAGAAGCTGACTTTAACAGGCACAACTGCCATCAACGGTATTGGCAACAGTCTCAATAACACAATCATTGGTAACGCTGCTAACAATATCCTTAATGGAGGAATTGGAGCAGATCAACTGAGCGGTGGAATGGGCAATGATACTTACATTGTTGATGTTGCCACCGATGTCATCAGCGAAGCACTAAATGCAGGTATTGACTCTGTTCAATCATCAGTAAGTTGGACACTTGCAGCTAACGTTGAGAATTTAACCTTACTCGGCACCGCAGCTATCAACGGCACTGGAAATACACTCAATAACACCCTTACAGGCAACAGTGCTAACAATAGTCTCAATGGTGGTTTAGGTAATGACACCCTTAATGGTGGTATCGGTGCAGATAATCTCATCGGTGGTGACGGCAACGACACATATGTAGTAGATAACATTGGGGATGTGGTTACTGAAACCTCAACCGTTGCCACCCAGATTGACGCAGTGCAATCTTATCTCAGCTACAGCTTAAAAGCCAATGTAGAGAACTTGACTTTACTCGGCACAGCAGCTATCAACGCTACAGGTAATACACTCAACAACACTATCACAGGCAATATCGCTAACAACATTATCAATGGTGGTGCTGGCAGTGACACGCTTATTGGTGGACTGGGCAATGATACTTATATTGTTGATGTTGCTACAGATGTGATCAGCGAAGCTGCTAATGCTGGCACTGATACTGTGCAATCATCTATTAGCAAGACACTAGGAGCCAACGTAGAAAATCTTACTTTAACCGGAACCGCAGCTATCAACGCTACAGGTAATACACTCAACAACATCCTCACAGGCAACGGCGCTAACAACATCCTCAATGGTGGCGCTGGCAGTGACACGCTCAATGGTGGGCTGGGTAATGATACTTATATCATCGAAAATGCCCCTGATCTCATCAGCGAAGCCGCTAATGCTGGCATTGATACCGTGCAATCTTCAATCAGTTGGATTTTAGGCAATAACCTGGAAAACCTTGCCTTAACTGGAACAGGGGCAATTAACGGTACAGGAAATACTCTCAACAACACGATTACAGGCAACGCAGCTAATAATACTTTGAGTGGTGGTGCTGGCAACGACATCCTGATTGGTGGGACGGGTAATGATATTATAGTGGGAGATTTCGGTGATGATATCCTTACAGGTGGTGGTGGAAGCGATCGCTTTAGCTTCAATTCCCCTAATGAAAAAGTTGATAAAATTACAGACTTCTTAAGTGTTGATGATACTATCAACATCAAGGCTGCTGGTTTCGGTGGCGGATTGAGTGCTAACGCTGCTATTCTTGCTACTCAATTCTTCTCAGGTGCAGGTGTAACAACAGCAAGCAACGCGACTCAGAGGTTCCTCTACAACACTACGTCTGGTGCTTTGTTCTTTGATGCTGATGGCAATGGAACTGGTGCAGGGGCATTACAAATAGCGACGCTGACAGGCAATCCTAACATTACCACTGCTGACATTTTCGTAATTGCCTAATTATAAATATCCAACAAAACTCCCCTCCCCGAAATTCGGGGAGGGGTTAGGGGTGGGATTATTGATAATATTTCTAGCGCACAGATTTAACCTTGAGAGCGAAAATATTGTTAGAATGCAGCAGTAGAGAAATACGGTCACTATAAATAGGTAAAAATACAGTGGTAACAATTTTAAATTATGCGTAAAACTTAAGTAAATATGTTTAACTACTACTGATAAAGAGTCAATGCTCAAATTTTTTGCTATTAGCTTATCCATTGCTACTTTATTAATTACTTCAGCCCCAGCCGATGCTACAATAATTCGGCTACGAACAGTAAATAAAGGAAGATATGGCGGCAAAGAGGTAATTTCTGTAAACACAGGAAGTTCCAAAAGTCCAACAAGATATTTTCAAATTATTTATGATTATTCTGGTGGCAGAAGCTACTACGACAATAGGGAAAAGCGTAGAAAGCTTACTCATATAGCCAATTGTGGTAGTTACAAAATGTCAAATGCCGTCAAAACAGAATCTTTTGACAAAAACAACCGACTTATTTCTTTAAACACCAGCAATTATGTTTACTATAGTACACCTCAAATACAATCATTTGAAGAAAAGGCATTGCAGCTAACTTGCAAATCGCGTTAGCTTGTGCTACCTGTAACAATTTTCTCCCTGGAAACGAGGTTAATAGGATCTTTATCTGTCTC
The DNA here is from genome assembly GCA_049646245.1 of Crinalium sp. Lineage (GTDB taxonomy): Bacteria > Cyanobacteriota > Cyanobacteriia > Cyanobacteriales > PCC-9333 > Crinalium. The sequence continues at coordinate 3,237 of JBARVL010000262.1, forward strand.
GTTTTTGTTTAGCAATAGTCCAAACAAACTCCCCTCCCCTTAATAAGGGGAGGGGCTGGGGGTGGGGTTTCTATCGCACAGTTTTCAAACTTTCAGTTTGTTTTACAAACAAATCAGTGAAGATGCTCATCACAGTGCGACTACGCAGCTTAATATTAGTATTAAGTGACATACCTGATTGTAAAGGAATTTGTTTACCTTTAGCATTCATATACTGCTGATCGATTTTAACCTTCACAGGGAAGCGATAATAGGGATGAATTTGATCGGGTTCTAAAGCATCAGATCCCACAGAAACTAACTTACCTTTAATATCACCAAATTCACTGAAAGGAAAAGAATCAACTCTGACATCAACATCCATTCCTTCTTTAACAAAACCAATATCTTTATTGGTGATATATACTTTAGCCACTAAATTTTCATTCGGCACAATTTTCATTACAGGTTCGCTGGCGTTAGCAACAAACCCAGCACCACCAGCTTTAATGTCAAACACTTTTCCATTAACAGGCGATCGCACTTCTTGATATTCTAAAGACAATGAAGCTTGACTAATCTGACTATCAATTTCTGAAATCTTTTTCTGGTTTTCTACCAAAGCTTTAGTTAGCTGAGAATCAATTTCAGCAATGCGTTGTTGATTCATAGCCATTTTAGCTTGCACATCTTTTGAAGAGCCAGCTACACTATTTTTTAACTTCTCTCTACCCTGAGCCATAGCTAGTTGTAAACGAGCATACTCTTGATCGAGTTGGTTAGCATCAGTTCTGTGTTTACTAGCTTCTTGTTGTTGCTTCTGTAATTCAACTTGCGCTTGCGCCCTGACGTTAGATTTTTCTAGCTGTAATCTTCCTTGCTCTTGTTCAAGCTGATTTACCTCACTTTGGCGCGTTGCTACTTCTTGTTCCTGTTTACTTAATTGAATTCTTGATAATGCCCCTTCTTTAGCTACAGGTATAATATCGTTGAGGATATCTTGATTAATCTTTAATACCTGCTTTGCTCCGGTTATTCTTGCCTGATTTTGGTTAAGTTGTTTTCCTACTTGAGCAACTTTTGACTCAGTGCTGACTTGAATATCTCTGAAAACAGCTAAACTAGCTGCTAACTGAGTTTCAGCCCCAGCACGTTGTACCCGATTTTGATTTGCTTGCTTTTCTAATTGATTAACTTCTAATTGAGCAGAAGCAATTCGAGAATTTAATTCTGCTTTACTCGACTGCAAACGCTCGTTTTCATCAGCCGTAAAGTTGCCTCTGGGAGAAGAACCTTGAAGTTCGGCTCGATATACTTGATTTTCTGAAACCAAAGCATTTCTGCTTTTAGCTAAAGATAATAACTCAGCAGGGAGTTTTAACTTAGCAACATCTAATCCTGTCAGTGAATTAGCATCAGACTGTTGCATTTGGGAGCGATAAAACTGGTTTTCTTGCTGTAAAGAAGTACGAATATCACTCAAAGATTTCAATTGAGATTCAGGTACTGTCGGAGTCATGCTTACCAGCAAATCCCCTTCTTTTACCAGTTGTCCTTCCTTAACATGGAGAGTTTTTACTACCCCACCAACAGGCGCTTGGACTTCTTTAACAGCACCTTGAGGTTCAAGTTGTCCTTGAGCAGGTATAGCTTCTTCAATCTTGGCAAAATTTGCCCACAGCAGTACCCCAGTTGTAATTCCCATAATCCCCCAAATAATCGCGCGTGACCAAAAAGGAGATTGTTGCAACAGTACAGGTTGAGCAAAGCTACTCTCATCAATAAAAGCATTTGAGCTATCAGAAGCAAAATTTGTAAAGTTGGAAGTTGCTTGATTTTGCTGTCCAGTTGGTGATGCTAGGCTTAGTTGTGGCTTAGTAACTTGATTTGCATTCATAATTATAAAAATTGGCAGTATATTAGATTAGAAATTGACTGGAATTTATACTTGTGATTCTTGTTGCTGATATAAGCAGTAATAGCGCCCTTTCAGAGCCATTAGATCGTTATGAACGCCTTGTTCTACGATCGCCCCTTGATCCATCATCAGAATCAAATCAGCAGTTCTGATTGTGCCAAGGCGGTGAGTGATAAAAAATACAGTTTCACCACGAAAGGCTTCTGCTAAATTTAAGCATACTTGCCGCTCAGAATCGTAGTCTAAAGCACTTGTGGCTTCATCTAAGATTAATAATCTCGGTCTTTGTAAGACAGTACGAGCAATAGCTATTCGCTGCCTTTGTCCACCAGATAAAGATGAACCACGCTCACCTACTTTAGTATTATATCCGTTTGGTAAACTCATAATAAAATCATGGGCAACGGCAATTTTAGCAGCGTTGATAATTTCCTCTGAGGTAGCATCGGGATTAGTTAAAGCTATATTCTCTTGGACTGTACCATTAAACAAAAGTGTATCTTGTAATACCATTCCAATTTGACGGCGTAGAGAATAAAGCTCTACTTTACTGATGTCGTAGTCATCAATCAGAATCCGCCCTGAATTTGGTTCGTATAAGCGCGATAACAACTTAAGCAAGGTACTTTTTCCTGAGCCACTCTGACCGACAATACCAATAAACTTTCCACGAGGAAAACTAATATTAATATTATTTAACTGTAGGGGACCATTATTGGTGTAACTAAAAGAAACACTTTCATACTTGACTGCTCCTTGGATAACGGGCATAGGTATATTCTCACTATTATGCTCGTCTACTTCCTGCGGCGCATCAATGATATCACTGAGACGTTCTAGGGATAAGGCAACTTCCTGAAAGTTCTGCCAAAGTTGGATTAACCTTAATAAGGGACTGGTTGTATAACCCGCTATGATGCGGAAAGCTATTAGCTGACCTAATGTTAGCTGTCCTTTGAGGACTAAAAAAGCTCCGACCCACAGTAGTAGTAAACTAGATAGTTTATTGAGAAAATTGCTAATAGAACTAGCTGTAGTGGAAGTTAAAGATGTATTAAACCCCGCGCTAACGTAACGAGCGTAACGATCCTGCCATTGCCAACGGGAACGCAATTCAATATTTTGGGCTTTAACTGTTTGAATACCACCCAAAACTTCTACTAAGTAGGATTGCGTATCTGCATTGCGTTCTGCTTTTATGCGTAACTGCCGCCTGACTACGGGGGAAACCACTGCTGTTAATATGACAAACAATGGTAAGGTTGCTAAAGCTACTATAGTAAGTAGCCAACTATACGCCACCATCACCACGATATAAATAACGGAAAAAATTGCATCTAATACAACTGTTAAAGCTGTACCCGTGAGAAATTGACGAATATTTTCTAATTCATTAATTCTGCTGGATAATTCCCCTACAGGTCGGCGTTCAAAATAGCGTAGTGGTAGGCGAAATAGATGATCGATAATTTCTGAACCTAAAGCTAAGTCAATGCGGTTAGTCGTATCAACAAATAAGTTAGTGCGTAAGCTGGTGATGACAGCTTCAAATATAGCTAAAAGTACCAAGAAAGTCCCTAAAACATTGAGAGTATCAATGCTGTTTTGAACTAGGACTTTATCAATGATAACTTGGGTCATCAAGGGGTTAGCTAAACCAAATATCTGCACAAAGAATGAAGCAATTAATACTTCTATTAGTACTTTGCGATGACGGCGCAGTGCTGGTAAGAACCAACTAAGACCAAATTTTTGTTTAGGTGTTTCTTTGGTAGGTTTTAACAGTAATACTTCAGTTTGCTGCTCTAAAAGTTCAATAAATGATGCTGTTTTGTGGCGCTGAATACCTGTTTCTGGTACAGCTAAAACTATTTCCCGATCGCTACTTTCATAAATAACCCCAAAGCTGCCTTGCCATGCAATCATGGCTGTAGTTGGCAAACGACCAATAGCACTAGCAGGTACTTTCACCAATTGTGAATTTAAATTCATCATTTCGGCGATCGCACCACAAACTTGCAGCGACAGATTACCTGTACGCTCCATTTGGTTAACCAACACTCGCTGCAATACATCTCGGCGGAAAGGCATTCCAAAATGCTTGCTCAACATTTTAAAACAAGCTAACGTGCCATCAACAGAGCCTTGCCCCTTAAAATAAGGATATTGTGAATTTTGTTTCGGGTTCTGCGGGTATATTTCCTCAGCAGCAGGTGGTTTTGCAGGAGCATAAGGAATTTCATCTAAGTCAACCCGTTGCTTAGTCTCAATATTAGTTGGGGTTTCCTCTGCTGGTATACTAGCTTCCTCTACTGGGGTATTAGCTTCCTCTACTGGTGTGCTAGTTTCTTCAGTTGGCTTAATGTAGAGTTGCTTTTGGTTTAAAGCTAAACTTCGGAACCCGATTAATCTGCCATAACCAGGGCTTTTCACATCTAAGCCAGCTTGCGCCAAACCTGGGATAATACAACTGCCTACCGGATAACTAACAATTGTCCCCCCGCTCACAAACCAAACTAAATTAGAGTCCAGGTGGGTTAAAGGAAATTTTCCTGGAGATACATTAGAAACTATTGCTTCTGGATGCAGCTTTTTAGTCAGTTCTTTAAGATTGGATACCTCCAAAGCTTTGAGCAATGCTTCGCGGTCTGCTCGCTGATTTATCCAAGTACCCAATAATTCAAATACTTCTATTGGTGAACACCGCTCCCGAAACGCAGTAGCTAAGGAGGGTTCTTGTTCAAGTTCTACTAAAAAATCTTTACTAGATAAGGCAATACAAATTGATTCTTGGGATGCGATCGCGGTTTCACAAGCTACTCCCCGCACTAAACTTGCCCAGCCTAAAACTTCTCCAGGTCCCAGTAATTCTAAAGTTACTGCTCTCTGATTTTCTCGCTGTTCAGCAAGTAGACGTATTTGCCCTTCATAAACAATAATTACTTGCGAAGGCATTTCTTCCCGCACTAATACCGCTTGCCCCATACGGTATCGCAACATTTGACATTTTTTTGCTACTCTGGAGAGTGCATCACTTGAAAGTTGATTAAACGGTGCTATTCCAGCTAGGAAGTCTCTAATAGTAGTAGAAGTATAAGTCATTTCAATGCTGCTAATTGAGTTAACTGAGAACGATTGACACTCTCACCGTCAAGCTACGCTGTGACGGGAGATTCTTGCTTCACTGAAACCTGCTTTTTGGTACAAGTACCAACGAGTCTTACAGTTTCTCCACAAGCTTGAAATTCTGTGTGTCCCACA
>JBARVL010000263.1:0-7655 GCA_049646245.1 Crinalium sp.
GCTTTGCAGGGATAATTGTAGGGATGGAGCCTAAACTTACTCGTGTTAGTGGCCCGATATCTACATTAGGATTAAGTAAAGATCCAGATACTTCACTGCATATTGAAGGGTTTTACCAGTATCAACTAACGGATAATATTGCAGTTACACCTGGAATTATCTGGCTGACTGCTCCCGATCATAATAATGCTAATCAGGATATTGTGATTGGTACAGTTAGAACTACGTTTAGTTTCTAGTTTTTACTAAATCCCCATTTATAACTTTTTTTTCCCGCAGCCGATACCGTTTGCGGGAATTCAAGGCGTAACCTCTCCCAAACCCCTGCCCTCGTAGGGGAGGGGCTTTGAAATTGGGTCTTCCCTACGCCCTAGAGCGATCGCATATATCCTCGCGCTAGACTGCTAGATATCGGTAATTCTACTAAGTTCCAGTAATCAGCAGCTATGACTAATCGCCTTGCCGAATCCCAAAGCCTGTACTTGCGGAAACACGCAGAAAATCCCATAGACTGGTGGTCTTGGTGCGATGAAGCAATAGAAGTTGCCAGACGAGAGAATAAGCCGATTTTTCTTTCAATTGGCTACTCTAGCTGCCATTGGTGTACGGTGGTGACGTTAACCCACCGTTAACACTGCGTGTATAACGGGGGCTTCCCAAGACTAAAACAGAGCTAACTGAACTCCATTAAAACCCCAAGTTTCAGGCTTCACAGGTTGAGTTACCTCTTGACCTCCACCCACAGAAACGATGAGTCCCACCGCTTGTAATGCTTTTATCAAAATATTTATCGCAGCATTTTTATCTCGGTCTAAAACTAAATTACACTTCGGGCAACAATGTGTACGAACTGATAGAGTTTTAGGAACTGAGGTACCACAACCTGAACAATCCTGTGATGTGTTATGTGGGTTTACCTTAACAAAATGTACGGCGCATTTTACTGCCACTGCTTCCTGACGTGCTAAATGACCCTGAGCTTTTCTGTATATTTGTTGAATTGGTACAGTTTCACCATCTGAAGTTGTTAAAAATTCCTTCAGACCTACATCAATTCCTACCGTCGTTTTAACTGTATCAATAGGCTTTAAATCTGGTACTGTTTCATCTTCCGCACTGATACAAACGTACCACCCAATGCGCTCCGCGCAGGCTGCGCCAACAGCTTTTTTGACTATAGTTGCTGTTTTTAAAACAAATCCATCTGGGATAGAACGATGAAGAATAACTGGTATTTCACCAATTTTACTTAGCTTAAGAATCCCATTATTAATGTGTGCGCCAGCTTTAGGATTGTTAACTCTGGGGAAAGTAAACGAGCGTAATTCACCCTGTTTCTTGAATCTGGGTCTACCTCCACGTTTCCCTGATTTATCAGGTTTAATCCATCTGTCCCAAGTTTTATCTAATCGCTTTAAATTCTGTTGTTGAACATCGTGATAAATATCTTTGTATTCAGGGAATAATTCTTTAGTCGGTTTTAAAAGTCCAGCCTGAAAATTATAGTTAGGAAATTGTTCTGGAATCTCCCCTATATGTTCACTAATTAATGAGCATCTATCAACGTATGATCTAGTACGACTTAACCAGTCTAAGCGTTGACCCAAAGAATAATTATAATGACGACGCAATAATTCTAGCCATTGCATCATCATTATTTCTTGTTTTGAATCAGGCTTAATTTTATATTGGTAAGTTAACAGCATTGTTTTTAATCATATGCTACTATTATTGTATATAAAAAAATGAATAACGTCCTAATCGCTTTGGTGGTTGCTATATAACTTGTATCAGCCAGCAGTCAGAGAGCGGCTTTTTTCATGTGTCAATACTTCAATCCTGCGGTATTTCTGTTTGACTTGGTATGATTTGCTGTTGTTGACTCGGCATGATTTGCTGTTGTTGACTTGGCGGTATGCCTTCAATACTAATAATCGCTTCCATCACCGATTTAACAATGGGAGCGCCTACAGTTGAACCAAAAACATTACCTTCAGGATTATCAACCACAGCTAAAACTACATAGCGTTTGGAAGCGTCTACTGGCAATATACCTACAAAACTGGTAATTTTAGCTGTGCTATCATATCCCCCACTAGCACTAGCTTTTTGAGCAGTTCCCGTTTTACCACCAATCCGATATCCGGGGATTTGTGCTGGTTTTCCAGTGCCATTGCTGACAACTTTTTCCATCATTTCTAACACTGTCTCGCTAGTGTTAGGAGAGAAAACAGGTCGTGGTGCTGGTAAGTTTGGTTGCCAGTACATTTGACCTTGAGAATCAAATAGCCCTCGGACAACATGAGGGGTGACAATTTTACCGCCGTTAGCTAAAGAGGCGTGCAAAGTTACCAGTTGAATTGGTGTTAAAGAAAAGCCTTGCCCAAAGGATGTAGTTGCGGGTTCAATTGGGGAAGACATAAACTGCTGTTTGCTTTTCATCTGCCCCTGTGATTCAAAGGGCAGGTCAATACCAACTTTATTCCCTAGTCCTAGCTTTTCCAGCCAACTATAATAAACATCTGGCTTTAACTGTTGCATCATTTGCACCATGCCAATGTTGCTGGAATATTGCAAAATTTGAGTGATATTTACTGAACCATAAGATTTATTCTGAGCGTTTTTGATCGGCCAGCCAGCTATGGTAATATGACCTGAATCATTAAATGTCGTCTCAGGTGTAACAGCACCTGCTTCTAATGCGATCGCTACATTTATTGGCTTAAATGTTGAACCAGGCTCATATAAATCAGCCAGCGCCCAGTTTTTAAACAAACCCACATCAAACTTAGAGTACTCATTAGGGTTGTAAGTTGGCTCTGACACCATCGCCAGTAGTGAACCATCAGCCGCATTCATCACAAGTACAGCACCGCGCTTGGCATTAAACTTCTTAATCTTTTCTTTCAGAGCCAAGCGAGCCGCCCTTTGTAGGCGATTGTCAATAGTTAGTTTTAGCTGTAAATCATCATAATGTAAAAATCCTTCTGGCATATAGTCAGGCATCATTCCTCCATTACCAGAGCGACTGATACGCACTGAGTGAACAGCACGTTCTAGTAATTTAAATTGACTATATTCCACTCCCGCTTGTCCCCGGTGGTTACTATCGACGTACCCCACAACATCTGCTGCTAACTCCTGCTGTGGATACAACCGTGAGTATTGCCCAATTAACTCTAATCCATCATTATTAAGTCGAGAAATATTATTTGCTAAATCTTCTCTGAGTGACTCAGCTATCCGAACACCACTGTTTTTCTGATTAAATTTTTTCAATAGTTCATCTTCAGGGACATTGACAATTTCAGATAACTGATTTGCAACTTCCTGTTTTGAAACCTTAAATAGCTTTGGATGAGCATACAGTGTATAACTAGGCTGGTCAGTAGCTAAATAGTTGCCATTGCGATCGACAACTGAGCGTCGGGGGACAAAAGGGCGCAGTGACACCATCTGCTGCTGTCGTGCCTTTTTCAATAGCACAGGTGATGTAACAATTTGCAACCTGTATAAATTGAACCCCAATCCTAGAGTGGCAAATATCAACACCGCCCAAACTAGCAATAATCTCACAGGGGAAAGCAAGAAAACTGATTTTATAGACTTCCCCGTAGCTTTTTTGGCTTTAGGCAATTCTTCAATCTTGCTGCCCGATTTACGTCGGTTACGCTTCCAGCCTTCAGAGGAGGCCATAATCAAGCTCCACAAATAATTAAAATTTTTTATTTATAACTCATCATCAATACGCTATTAGCAATTAAACATCTTTCAGGCAAGATTTGTCAGCTTAACAAAATTTCACTAAATCTGCTTTACTAGATGCTATGTGCTAACAGAAGAGCTTTCCTAGTAACCCAATGGTGGCTTTGAGGGAGAAACTACAGCCCGATCTGTGGTGTGTTGTTGCTGAATATTGCGTTGCGGTGCTGCGGGCAGAAAAATTGTATTAGCAGGATCTGGTGGAACTAAACCTGTCTCTGGGTTTTCCGCTTGTTGAGCTAACTGATTTTTGAGAACTTCGTTTGCTGCTGTCATCTGTCGCTCTTGCCGTTGCAAGCGATCGAGTTTTCGATATTCCTTTGTCCACAACTGCTGGGTATAAACGGTCAAACCATAAATTGTCACCATAGCAGCAACTAGAGAGAACATCATTATGTCTGAGCTACGCTGCATCATAATTAACGTTCTTAACCAGTTTGGATAAGCTTGCGAATAAGGCAAGTTTTCTAAGCGTTTGCTGCGATTTTTAGATGGCATAGCAACCACTTGGGGCTGTAACCTGGTTTTTCCTTTGCTATGCTGCGAGGGAACAGTGTTTTTTTGATGTTGACGCTTGCGAGCAGTGTTTAAGGATTGAGGAGTAACGTACATATTCTTGACCAAATATTCCAACAATTATCTAGAGTAATTTAGTTATATAAATATGACATATATGTAAAGTCAGGCAATCCTCTTAAATTTACCTCATACTATCACGGTTGTGATTGTCTTCTATATAAAGTAGTATTTTTTTGAGACATTTAAGTGTGTTTACGCTCGCTCTTTATGGCTAGGTACTAGATCAGTATGCCATGCGATCGCTATGGGAAATCTCATCGCGGCATAAAAAATACTTGTTCGCCATCTAACTAAATCTAGAGAGAACAAATGCCATAGCCAAAACCCACTTAAGCAAAGCTGCATACGTTTAGGGAGATATAATGGAATGCGGTTATTTGTAGGTAAAACTACAAAAATAGGATAACCTAGCAAAGAATGCGTTTAACCGCGATTATTAAACGAGGAGTGTTATGAACAAGAAATTGATGAGTTTACTTTTAGGGCTGGGCTTAACTTTAGGTTTGGCTACAACATTAGCAGCTTGCGGTGGTGATGCCACCCCAGATGCATCTCCTACAGTCGTCCCCACCACCCCTGCTCAATAGTATAGAACGCTCGATGAGTTAAGCATCTGTGCGGCAATCTCTCCAGCATAGTTTAAACTATTAAAGCCCTGACTCAGTTATTTATGCCAATACTGAGTCAGTATGCTTTTTATAAGTTATCAGTTTGAGCATTTGCATATTGTAGGAGATGAAAAAACTTCATCAAATGTGTAGAAACATCTACCGCTTAGACTATGAACCGCCTACAACTAATAAATATTAGTTTAATTACAAGTCTATTTATAAATTTAATTCCTCTAACCGTCCAGAAAGCTTGGAGTTTACCACCAAAGGAAGATGTGCCAGAAGAAGTTTTGCGTACAGAAATTATTACAGAGGCGCGATCGCCCATAGACGGTAAACTACTTAGTGCTGCTGAGTATGCTCAGTTACAAGCTCAACTACAAAGCCCACCAGTTGCTCCGCTAGATCCGAAAATCAGGGAAACAATTTTTTTACTCCGAATCAGGCAACTTTTGCGCTCCCTTGGTATACCTATCCGTTAGTAATCAATTAACAATTATCAATTATCAATTACCAGCTTTCAATTTCAGCATTTATTTCTACCTAGTTACTTAACTGTTGAGTGTTAATTGTTAAGTAGGGCAACAAAGAATTAAAATATCAGGGTGAGTAATTTGTACAATCCCTTACATTCCCTGAAGGAGGGTAACTGGTTTAAACTCATTTGCGGAGCCAGCTTATCTTACCTTCCTGCTGTTCGGAATCTGACTTTGGCTTATACTTTGGCGGGTGCTGATTGTATTGACGTTGCTGCCGACCCAGCCGTGATTGCAGCAGCGAGGGAAGGAATAAAAGTTGCGGGTTATTTGGCTGCTGCTGCAAAACAACGTGGATTTGGTGGGAATAATTCACCCTGGTTAATGGTGAGTTTGAATGATGCAGAAGACCCACATTTTCGGAAGGCAGAATTTAATCCTGCAAATTGTCCAGCAGATTGCCCTCGTCCTTGTGAAAAAATTTGCCCAGCTAATGCGATCGCCTTTCAAGATACAGGTGGTTCTATCTCCGGTGTAATCGACGGGCGCTGCTATGGTTGCGGTCGGTGTTTACCTGTATGTCCGATTCAACAAATTGTCACTCGTTCTTATGTATATACTCCAGATGCGATCGCACCATTAATTATCCAAACCGGAATAGATGCGATCGAAATTCATACTGCTGTCGGACATTTAGCAGATTTTAAACGCTTATGGCAGGCAATTGCACCTTGGGTTGATAAACTAAAACTAATAGCCATTAGCTGTGGCGATGGTGAAGGGTTGATTGATTATCTGTGGGCGTTGTATGAAGTGATGCAACAAGAGCCATGTAACTTAGTTTGGCAGACAGATGGACGACCGATGAGTGGCGATATTGGTGCTGGAACTACTCGCGCCGCCGTCAAACTAGGTGAAAAAGTATTAGCAGCAAAGCTGCCTGGATTTATACAGTTAGCAGGAGGCACAAATGATTACACAGTTAATAAACTTAAAGAGTCAGGCTTACTAAATACAAATTTGACAAGTGCGACCAATGGTAAACGTTTTATTGCTGGTATAGCTTATGGAAGTTATGCCCGCGTGTTGTTATCGCCAATTTTAGAAAAATTAGAACATATCGCCATAGATGAGGCTGATCATACTGCCTCAGATATTGACAACCAACAACTTAATAGCAGGTTGGAAGAAACGCCCCAGCTATTATGGGAAGCAGTGGCGATCGCTCAAGATTTAGTTCAAGAGCTTAAATCATCAGTAAAAGGAACAATCACCCATCGTGGATGAGAACATCAGTTTAGGAAGAATGCAAATTACAGACGATCTCAGTAAATTGCTGCACATCTTGCCAGAACAGATACGTTCATCTTTGGAGAAGCACCCGCACCAGGAAAGTTTGATTGAGGTGGTCATGGATTTGGGGCGACTTCCAGAGGCGCGGTTTCCAAACAAAGCTGAGTATCTGGGTGAAACTCCGGTTTCTAAGGAAGATATAAATTATTGCATCCAACGAGTGGGTCTGTTTAGCGGCGATAACCGAGCAGGAATCGAGCGCACTTTGCATCGGATCAGTGCTATTCGTAATCGTACTGGCGATATTATTGGCTTAACCTGCCGTGTGGGTCGGGCAGTTTTCGGCACTATTGCCATGATCCGTGACTTAGTGGAAACTGGCAACTCAATTTTGATGCTAGGTCGTCCAGGTGTAGGTAAAACCACTGCACTACGGGAAATTGCCAGAGTTTTGGCAGATGAGTTGCATAAACGGGTAGTAATCATTGATACATCCAATGAAATTGCGGGTGATGGAGATATTCCACATCCAGCCATTGGTAGAGCCAGAAGGATGCAAGTTGCCCGCCCTGAACTGCAACATCAAGTGATGATTGAGGCAGTGGAAAACCATATGCCAGAAGTGATTGTCATTGATGAAATCGGAACAGAATTAGAAGCACAAGCAGCGCGGACAATTGCCGAACGGGGTGTGCAACTGGTTGGAACTGCTCACGGCAATCATATTGAAAACTTGATTAAAAACCCGACACTATCTGATTTAGTCGGCGGTATTCAAGCTGTGACACTGGGAGATGACGAAGCTAGACGCAGAGCTTCTCAAAAGACAGTTTTAGAGCGTAAGGCTCCGCCAACGTTTGAAATAGCGGTAGAGATGCTAGAGCGGCATCGTTGGGTAGTACACGAAAGCGTTTCTGATACAGTTGATCTTCTG
>JBARVL010000264.1:0-1811 GCA_049646245.1 Crinalium sp.
GATGACCCTATCCATCCATCCAAGTAGATTACTGCTTACTAAAGAACTCCCCACCCTGGACTATACTGCAACATCAAATCGCTTTGATGAAACCTGGGAAGCACCTCTGTCTACCCTCTTGGGATTAGGTCGTGCAGCAGGCGCAGACTTAATAGAATTTTTCCTAGAACGAGTAAATTATATTAGCTCCTTAGCAGAAGACGATATCATCACCAGTATTTCCCCACGTCTTTCAACTGGCGCTGGTGTGAGAGTATTTCGTGGTGAAGCTGATTGTTACGTCAGTACCAACGATTTATCATTTTCAGGACTAAAATCTGCTTTAGAAAAAGGGCTTTCAATCTTAGGATTGCAACTTCCAGCGCCTAACTCTTATATTCCAGAAATTAATTTAGAGTTACTTAGAGACTACGCCACCAAACGCGGAAAAGATGCTTGGCTATCAGAATGTAGCTCGATGCGCGAAATGGGAGAAATCCTCCTTGATGCCAATGCCCAACTAAAACGCAAAGCAAATCACGTACAATCAAGACGAGCAGCTTATTTCCGAGATTGGCAGGAAGTATTAGTTGCAGCTAGTGATGGTACTTTTGCCCGTGATATTCGCCTCACTCAATCTGTAGGCTATAACCTTTTATGTGCTGATGGTGCTAATCGCTCCTCAATAGGTCAGCGTGTGGGTGATACCAGCAACCCCAGCTTTTTAAGAGCATGGAATTATCAATCCACTGCTGAAGAAGTTGCAGAATCAGCAGGAAAAATGCTCTACGCTGATTATGTTGAATCTGGAAATTACCCAATCATCATGGCAAATCAGTTTGGGGGGGTAATTTTCCATGAAGCTTGCGGACATTTGCTAGAAACTACCCAAATTGAACGCAACACCACTCCTTTTGCAGATAAAAAAGGTGAAAAAATTGCCCATGAAAGCTTAACGGCTTGGGATGAAGGACTTTCTCCCACTGCTTTCGGCACTATTGATATGGATGATGAGGGTATGCCTGCCCAAAGAACATTATTAATTGAAAAAGGCATTCTCAAGAACTTTATCGCTGATAGAGCAGGTTCTATTCGTACCGGACATCCCAGAACTGGAAGTGGTCGCCGTCAAAGCTATACTTCTGCGGCTGCAAGTCGGATGCGAAATACTTATATTGCTCCTGGCGAATACTCTAATGAAGATTTATTTGCCTCGATTGATAAAGGCATTTACTGCAAAAAAATGGGCGGTGGTAGCGTTGGCGCTACAGGTCAATTTAACTTTGCTGTTGATGAAGCTTATTTAATTGAGAACGGTAAAATCACCAAACCTCTTAAAGGCGCTACTTTAATCGGTGAAGCAACTGAGATTATGAACAAAATTTCCATGTGTTCTAATGACTTGGGGCTGGCTGCTGGTTTCTGCGGTTCGGTTAGTGGCAGTATTTACGTCACTGTCGGACAACCACATATCAAAGTAGATTCGATTACAGTGGGTGGACGTTAAAACATTTGAGATTGATTTACTGAATGTAGAAACGTTGTAAACAGTGTAGAGACGCGAAATTTCGCGTCTCTACATCCAAATACCATATACTCGATTCACCACCGCCAAAAAATTAATATTTCCCCTTTTTTCAAGCGTTTAAAAATGATATCAGAGGATTTGACTGTGCCGAATATTAACGAAATTGCTACTTACGCCCAAGACAGTGCAACTAATCTGGGAATTAAAAAATTTGATATATATGGCTCAACTGTAGATGAAACTAGCGTACAGGTAGATCAAGGAGAACCTAAACAAGTCAAAGCATCTAATCGTTCTGGTGTCA
>JBARVL010000265.1:0-4824 GCA_049646245.1 Crinalium sp.
CACGCACTCGCGTTCGCTCCCTCAATTTCTGAATGTACTCTTCAAGTGGAACCATAAGCTTGCACAACGGCGCGGGTTTGTGTGGTGCGTGAGTACGAGTGCAGCAGTACAGTTAACAATTGCCTTGAACTGTACAACAATATCGTATAACAGTACAACAGTTTGGGGCATTTTTTAGTGGGCGGCGGTAGTGTTTTGCAAGTTTATTACTATTGGGTTTAATTCGTTAAAACCCTTGTCATTGTTCAGTTCTACGCCATTAAATCTGTTATAACTTTTCCCCACTTAGTTAAGCGCCCATTTAATCCACTAGAACTTTTCCTTACTGAGTTCTAACCCATTAAATCCACTAGAACTTTTTTCCATTTGTCCGATTCCTTTGGGTTTGAATGAGCGATGCCTACGAAAACGCTATGCACTATAAAGGCAGGCTCCGCCAACGCCATCGCGCATTAGTACACTAGGCAAACCGCTAGTCACCTTTATTCCAGGTTATTCTAGATTAATCTCGCGGAATTAAAATTTATATTCTAAGCGCAAAAGTTACAGTCGTAATCAAGGCGTAGTATGCAAGGGAAGTTAACTGCGATTCATAAAGAAAGCTTCGCACTTCGCGCCATAGGTGACTGTTGAAGTTGCAATTGCTAACAAGTGATTAACGCATTATGCACGCACTTAATTGTAAAGGTAGTAAGCGCGGCTCACTGTCAATAGAGTAAAAACTGCTATCGCAGACTAAATAAGGGCTTAGAATTTTCTACTTTACAGTTTTACAGTTTTAGCAGTTCAAACCGTTTTAACAGTCTTAACAGTTTCCACAGTTTTAACAGTCTTAACCTTGAATATTTGAGCTTGCCTTGACTTTTACTTATTAGTTAAACCGTTTGCTACGAAGCTATTTTGCTCAAAAATGATCCAATTTTAAAATTAATATTTAACTATAATACTTTACTAAAATCTCCTGTATTATCTTTAGTGTATAGGTTCTGATGATTTAGTCTTAATTTTATTTTTGCTATAAACGTTTTAATTACAGTTAGTTTTACTTAATATAGTAAATCAATTTGCTTGTTGTTTTTTTCTGGCTTGTAGTTACTAATTTTAAGTTTCTTTCGCTTCATAACTGGCTAAGTAAGCCTTGATAAAATTAACTAATTTTTTTTCAGTAATTACAAATGCAACCCCCTTCTTTTTCAAAATCAAAAGTTTGAGTGATTCTATTGTGGTGCATAGTTGTTCCCTATGATCACCGACCACAGTAGGTTTGTAGAGAACTAGGACTTTTGCCAAAGGCACGTTGCGAACCCATGAATGACGATATCTCAAATATTTGCCTATTTTTATTCAACCAATGAGTGTAATCGCTTAGTTGAACCAGGGGGCAAGGTTCCCATACTTTTATACCTTTCTTCTTGCGTCTAACGTACAGCGCCTCTTTTGCCTCATTGTAGATAATTTGTGATTCTCCTTTGCAACGTATGGATACGAGGATATGGGCTTTTTTGGGGAACTGTACCAGCAAGTCTAGTGGGTGTTTTTGCCCTGGTACTTCCAATCTTGGAAAAACCCGCACTCCCCAAGGTTCAAACTCTTTTAGTAGAAGGTGCATTACAAGGGTGAGTTGAGTCAATTTTTGAATGCGGTCTAGGGGTCTGGATGTTAACGCTGGCAGTAGGTATTTTGCAGAATTGGGCGATCGCATTAATTCCGATATCGCAGCGTCAGTCAGCCAAATGTACGCGGCAGAGTAATACTTCCTTTCCTGTTGTAATTGGTGAAATGCTTCCCAGTTGTGTACGGGCAGCGCAATGTCATTTTGATCTATAGTTGGCATTTCTTACCTGCCTAGTAATTCCTTGTTGAATCGAAATTGGTAGATATTTAGCTCACTTGATGACACTTCTATTATTAGTTAAACTGCTTGCAACGAATCTATTTTGCTCAAAGTTGATTCAATTTTAAATTTAATATTTAATTATAATTACCAGTTTTACTGTTTGTATTGCTTATATTCTCTAAGTTTTAACATTCTAATTTTAATTTTACCACTTCTATAAACGGTTTGATTGTAGTCAGTTTTATTTAGTATAATAAATCAATTTATTTGTTACAAATCTTTCAATTTGTTATAGCAACCTAGAAGTTGATGGATATTTGTATTGCTTACTGTTGGCTCATAACTATTCTAATTGTTAGTGGTCGCATAGTGCGTAGGGGAGCGTACAGTCGCGTAATCGCACTCCGAAGCACGCACACGCGCAGGCGCACGTTCCGCAGACGCATACTACCAAAAGTGGGAAAACTGCTCTACGTTTCAGACGTTGGTAAAGCAGTTTCCTATCAGTTATCAGCTTGTCGCGTATCAGTTATTGGCTTCATAGTGGCTGATCTTGCTCCCGCTTCTCCACTTCGTTGCACCTGGGGACTTCTTGCGGGGGAGTGTTAAATTTGTTGAATCTGCTTATCGCAACTTTGCCGGACGGACTTTCCTCAAATTCTGCAATGAATTCGTAAATTGCTGCTTTTTGCTCCTCACTAAGTTTTGTATTAATACCTATATCTGGAAAACCAGCATTATTACCGATCCGCCAAAGTCTATCCTCAATTAATTTGGGTTCGCCTTGCTGTTTGTTGAGTTCTTTGAGCAAATGGATTTGTTGGGCAATATAAGCGTCGTTCATCTAAGATCGGCTCCTTCAATTGAGTTTGTTGTCGTCGCCAGTCCTTGATAGTTTTTAACCTTTAGGGTTGACATTTATTTGTTATCAGTTATTGGGTTTGTTGTTGCGAATAATACGCCTCAATCGGAATGCGGTAGCATTCTATATAACTGTTGCTACAAGCAAATTGTAGAGTTAATTAAGTGGTAGATAGTAGTTAATTTGATGCAGTTTATTGAGTAATTTTGTTAGTTAATCCGCTTGATTGTTTGTTCTAAGTAGCTCGTCAATATGGAGTTCGGCTTGGTGTAATTTTTGGATACAAGTTTCTAATTGTGACTTGAGTTTAAGATTTTCTTGAGTTAGTTGTCGGTTTTCAATGGCTATGTTTGTAAAACATTCTAAGCGTTCTTCAGAGGTATATTTTAACTCATCATACTGTCTGGTAATAATATTTAGGTTTTTTTGAGCTTCATTTAACTCTCTGACTCTAGCTTCATAGTGTGGTATAACTTTGGCTTTTAGTTTGGCTTTAATATCGGAATAATTCTTTTTGCGGATAAAGGGATTAACGGTTTCAATTATCCATTGTTGAAACATAAAAGCTTTTCCATCGTTGATAGGATTGTGATGGCGATCGAATATTATTTTGTATAATCCAGCTTCGTTAATAGTGTTAATTTCGTAAATAGTAGGAAAAGCTTTGTTGTCTAATATTCTTACACCTCTATAACGATATGATAATTGCTCCATGAAAGCGGTTGAATTGTCTATATTGAAAAAATGGCAGATATCTGTTATTGACCAATTTAATCCTGCGTTCGTTTGAATTACTCGTATTCGATAATCTTCCATATAACATCTAAATGTAAATTCTAGTAATTCAAATAAACCTATGTCATTTTCTATATCAATGTTTCTAGCTTCAACTATAACAGAATTAATTTTATTAACTGTAGGATGAGTATTAGCAATATTTGATTGTTGTGGAATAGCACCTGAATTAACTCTTTTATTATTTGGTATATTGGTATTAATAGCTGATTCTTTAATAGTAAGATCTTTCATGTGTTGATTAATTGCTGGTAAAGCTTTAGTTTCTACCCACTTTAAAAATTCTCCAACTTCTTCAACGGCTGCTGTTTTTTGTCGGTTGCTGATTACCTTAATTAATCCTTCAGTAGTTACGCCTTCAAGGGTTATAAAGCCGTTGGATTTATCAACAATTTGAAATGTTTCTCTATACTTTTTCGCTACTCTATTGGAAAGTGTACTTTCTTTAATATTGAATACTCTGCTAGTATTGCTGTTTAACCAGTAAGGGTTATTTGGGTAGGCTAAATTGTAGACAGCACGTAAAGTTTGTGATTTATATTTTAAAATTATTACTTCTTCAGTGCTGATACTTTTCATTACTTTGTACCTACTCTGCTAAAATTATTTTAGTTCCTACATTTCTTATTTATATAGTTAGTTATTTTTTAGTAGATAGTACCATTAGATATATTTTCAGAGGCACTTGTACAACTTCTACTGCAAAAATACCCTTGCTTTAGCGTGCGTTAGCGAAGCTTTCCGAAGGAATCGCATTCAACGTATTATATTTGTCACACAAAAAGTAGTATTTAGTAAGAGTGCTGGTAGCGCCCTTCCGTGTAGTATAAGTGTGTGACACAGGTTGAAAACTCGGCTAAAACCTGGAAAATGAGGTAATATTCTCTGTGTACAAAATGTCAGCAAGAGGGTATTCCTTTCTTTTTCAGGGTATCCTCGTCGTGTCAAGGTTGGTGTTAGGTAGGCTGATGTTGGGTTTAGCCGAGTGGACAATTATTGGACAATCAGTGGACATTTATTGGACATTTACTGTCCACTCGGTAGTTCAGTATTCTAGATAGAATGGTAATTTTTTGTAGTATTTAGAAACAGCAAAGTGAGTAATTGTCCAATGGTTGTCCACTTTGAGTCCATTTTTAGTCCAGTAATTGTCCAATGGTTGTCCACTTAAAACCTAGAGATTTTATGCTCGTAATAAGCCTCACTTTGGGGAGATTGCGTAGGGAGCGTAGAGAGTGAGAATTGTGAGAAATGGGTTAGGGCGAGGAAAGTATTAAATGAAAATAACAGTTGGAATTGATCCAGGCGCGTCACTTACGAAAGTGATTGC